>JBGUIF010000085.1:0-3565 GCA_045112755.1 Anaerobutyricum sp. | reverse complement strand
TCTTAGGCTCATAGATAAAACGACGGCTGCGCTGATAAGCTTCCTCTTCCGGACTGATTTCTTCGAAAACATAGGGAGCTTTCAGGTAACCTTTCAGAATATCCCTTGTATGGGTAACTGTCGCTGTCAGGCCATTGTCTTTGAAGTATGTCAGCCCCTGCCGTATCTTCTCCGGATAGGCCAGCATTCTTGTTTTTTCCGCCTTGTCCTTCAGTGAGACCGCTGTCTCTGCAGCCCTCCTGACCGGACTGCTGATTTTCCATGAGAAGGATTCTTTCAGATCCTGGACCTGCTGTCTCAGCAGGATTGTCTCTTGTTCCAGTTCACTGATCCGCTCACGGGGGACAAACTCTTCCGGGAACTTTCTGGTTTTCTTCTGATATCTGCCTGTATAAATAAAACGGGCGCCCTCACCATGAACGCTGAACTGAAAGTTCGCCTCCATGGACAGGTAATCTTCAATGAGATCCCTGGGGATACCTAGTTGAACCAGATAATCTTCCAGAGAGATGTGGTCGGCAAAAAAGGCTTTGTTGCTGTCATAATAGTGGAAGAGGGCCCTGAAAAGAGCAAACTCAACCGGAATCGGAAATTCATAGGTCCATTCATAGTCAAGAACCCGGCTTTCCTCTTCTCCCAGGATGATATTATCAAATATCATATCCACATTCAGACCCCGGACTGCCATAAGTTCGGCCTTTGGATTGATGCGGCCAAAAACCCGTTCAAATTCCGTCGTCGGATAAAAAGGATCACACTTTTCAGGAGCGACATGAAAGAGTCTTTCGGATAATTCTCTGATTTTATCCATAAGGAGAGTCAGATCTCCCGAATATTGTTCCAGGTAATTCCTGGCTCTGGTTCCCTCTTCATAGGGAAACCTGGCCGCTTTTCCTACGATCTCCACAGGAATCGGCTTCAGCCCTTCAAAAATATCCCGGGACAGTTCTGCCTTTTTCGGGAAACTGAGCACATGAACGACTGCTTCTTCCGTCAGTGGTTCTTTGGTAACATATCTTGTGCCATCGTCATCACTGCAAATCTTGGTAACCGTCTGATATCTCGGATCACGCGTTCTGTTATATTTGGCATAAATCACTTTACTCATTGTCTCTCACCGCCTTCTAACATTTGCAGAATACAAGGAAAGAGTTGGCATAGTCCGGAAAGAGCCCTTCTTCACACAGGGAATCAAAGGCCTTCTCCTCATCAAACAGCATAGCCCTGTCACTACCGAAAGTCAGACTCATGTTCCTGATGGAACCCGGCCCCGGCAGAAAATCTTCACTGTAGATCTCCGTCGGAAGCTTATAATCCGGCATAGGATAGTATATTTCATGGTCAGAAAGACCCGCCTCCTCTAATAATCGGATCAGTCCCCTTCGCGAAAAGGTTCTTGCAAGACTGACCCCGCCGTAACCTTCAATTCCATCGAAAGGTCTGCCTGTATGATCTTCCGGTGCGCCGGCCCAGTATTTTAAACCATACTTGTTCTCTATGGCAATGATCAGGGTCCCTCCCGGCTTCAGATAATCCCTGGCCTTTTTCAGCATGTTGAGAAAAGGTTCCTCGCCGGAAAGATAATAACAGGAATATTCCAGAACACCAATCAGGGTTACGTAATCAAACTTCTCCTCCAAAACAATATCCTCAAAATTACCGACCATGATCTCCAGGTTATTGTAACGCCGGTTCTTAGTGACGTTAATCAGAGATCGTTTCTTTGACAGGTCAACTCCTACGACCCTTTTGGTCTTCTGGCAGAGGATTCCGGTTATGGCTCCGCATCCTGAACCGATTTCCAAGGTGGTTCCTTCAGGATTGAAATCATACCATTCCAGAAGATTCTCCCGGATGGGAGACAGGTGATAGAGATAAGGCCATTCCGTCCGGCTCAACAGGATGTCCTCCACCTTGTCAAACTCCTGCAGATCGGCCAGGATTTCATCTTCGATTTCTCCATCCGAATACGTATCCGTTCCATGATAATAGGTTAAATTCAGTCTATCCTCATACATCGCATTGCCTCCCGTCCTCATCAGGGTATCTTCATTTCGGGTTCCTGTAATTTGGCCGCGTAATACTCATCCAGGTATTTCTGTACCTCTACTTTGGCATCTCCACCCACTATGCGGAGATTCCCCTGGTCCGTCAGGACAATGTCATTCCCGTCGGTAAATATAGTGTTATAATTATTGCTCTCCCTGGGATGGAACAGAGAATAGCCCAGGAAGTAGTTCGGCCCACTTATGCCGACATAATCAAATATGGTCGGAGCCAGATCCAGAGTGTTTCTCCCTTTGACATCGATTGCTTCCTTCTGTACTCCCTTATAATAGAAAAACAGGGGGATTTCATCAACCTCAGAGTGTACTCTTTTCACGTTCGGAAATGAGTTATTATAGTAACTATCCGCGTAAGAAGCGTGATCGGTAGTAAAAACGATCAGCGTGTTGTCCGCCAGCTTACTCTTCTCGAACTTCTTCATAAACTGGCCGAACTGATAGTCCGCATCGTAAAATTTATTCAGCTCCGGATCCTTTCCGTCACCAAATTTCTCATCAACAGAGTCCATGGATACATGAGTGCCCAGGGTATAGATCGCCGTGAAGAAAGGCTTCCCTTTCCGGGACTGGTCTTCCATCGTTTTAAACAGGAGCTCGTAGGCCTCCTTGTCTGACATACTTCTGGCTTTACCGGTATATTTCTTGTCCATATCCCCGATGACTTCATCAAAGCCAAAGCTTCTGAGATACTCAGTAAACTGGCGGTTTTTCGGTTCCACATTAATAAAGGCGGACTGATACCCCTTGGAACGGAATATATCTGCCATGGAGATCAGGTTGTTTTCATCATAATTATTCAGCTGAAAGCCCGAATAAATCTGGCCGATCAGTCCTCGGTAAGTCGCAAAAGTGTGATTATAGTAGTTGGTAAAACTGAGGGATTTTTCTTCATATTTTTTTACATTGGGCATAATGTTTCTCTCATCATGCACGATGTGTCTGGACAGTCCTTCCGTAAATATCACGACCACATTGGGATTTTCCGGCAGATTCTCCGGTCTTCCCCTAACCGGACTTATACTCTTTTTGGCAAATTCTCCTGTGATGTTGGGCATCTTGGCCAGCTCAGCCAGCCTTTTCTGGTTGGCCTTGTGGTCGGTATAAACCTGGAAATAATCATAAATTGGAGAATAACCGCTTCCAAGGACAAAAGAAGCCGCAAGCTCCACAGCCAGGGCTGCCGTCAGAATACTGTGACTGTTGATATAGGGTATCTTTACTGCCCTGACCGGCAGAATAGAGAAGAGGATCACGGCGATAACTCCCAGAACATACATAACAGTATTGCCGCTCAGATCTTCCACGGAATCGAGGTTCGTCACCATGACCAGGGTTAGATAACTGCTTCCAAAGATAGCCAGAACCATCTGGGCATTATAGAGGAGCAAAAGAATACTGTTGACCACCCAGCCGCAGATCACATTTTTGCGCGAAATCAGATTTGTCAGGCAAAAGATGATCAGTAATTCCAAAAACCCGAACATTACATAAGAGCTGTC
>JBGUIF010000084.1:0-5996 GCA_045112755.1 Anaerobutyricum sp. | reverse complement strand
ATTTTTATTTTTACCAGGTATATCAAAGGGGTCTCAGGGATCGCCCTGACAAGATGCATTTACCGTACAAAATGCGTATCTTGCTTCCGGTAATATCACTGAGACCCTGAAATACCGCCCAAATTGACACCTTTTCAGTGTCAGAATGCGACCGAAAACGGGACAGTTTCTGACACCCCGGTATCAGGATGCGACCGCACTATTTACAAAAAATGAGGGGGGTGATACCCATGGCACAAAGAGAAAAACATATGCGGATCACGGATCAGGCCTGGGAAGTGGTAAAGAACCGTGACAGAAAGAAGTTCCCCACGGAAAGGGATTTTATCAACGAGGCGATCCTTTCTTATGCAGACCGGATAGAGATACGGGAGCTCGTGAGTGAATTTAAGGCGCTTAAGAGGGTCACAGAGAAACTATATAAGACTGTCGGCTGGCAGTAAACAGGAGGATGTATGGATAAGAACATGATTGAGAAAAAGATCACTGCAGTGACTGAACAGATCCGCAAGGACGAGGCAGAGTCAGAGAGAACGGCAGCTCAGATCAGGCGGGCCCAGGACCGGAAGCATTTCCTTGAGTCCAGGCTAAAGGAGAACCGCCGGATCCTTTCCGACCTGAAGAACCGGAAGGCCATGCTCGCAATCGAAGGATCCGTCGGCCGGATGGATGATGCCAAGCTTGCCCTTGTGGTAAAGCTCCTTGAAGAGCATGCCACCAGTATCAGGGAGGAGGAGACAGATGAAGGACCGGAGGCTGGAGCTGAGACTGAGTGAGAGGGAGTATGACAAGCTGTATGGTCTGGCTGCCGCTGATCCGGACTGCCGGATGAAGAGCGGAAGACCTTCCCTTTCCGCCTATGTCAGGAAGCACATCATCTGGTCCGGCACCGACCCATATGACTTAAGAAGGGAGGTGCGCAGCCTGACCTTCCAGGTAAGGAAGGCCGGGGTCAACATCAACCAGGCAGTCCGCCGGATTAATGCAGACCTCTTTGACGGGAACGAGGTGAGAGAGATCCTTGCAAGCCAGAGCCGGATGGAAGACCTCCTCCATCAGATCAGCACCCTGGTCAGTGAGAGGATCGACGGGGATATGCCAATGCAGACCGGGAGGTGAGGACTCTGGCGATCACAAGGATGAGGCACATCAAAGGATCCAGCGGGAGCAATGGCTTAAAGAGGAGCATCGCTTACATCATGAATCCGGATAAGACCGAAGAGGGTATCCTGGTCGGCGGCAATGCCGGCACCACACCGGAGGAAGTATTCGACGTCATGATGGAGACCAAGAAGGAATGGGACAAGACGGGTGGCCGCCAGGGATACCACTTTGTGATCTCCTGGAAGCCCGGGGAGGTCACGAAGGAACAGGCTTACCGGATCATCGGGGAATTCTGCGAACGCTATCTCGGTGATGCCTACGATTATGTCTACTCAGTCCACACCGACCAGGTTCATCTGCACGGGCATATCGTTTTCAATTCCGTAAACCGGCTTGACGGATACAAGTACCGGTATGAAAAGGGTGACTGGGAAAAATATATCCAGCCGGTCACGGATGAGATCTGCAGGGAACATGGCCTGCCTGTTCTGGCAGATGAAAGGACAGGAGCTCCGGCAAAGTCCTATGCGGAGTTCAAAGCAGAGAAGGAAGGCCTGCCGACCCTTACTAAGATCGTGAGGGCGGACATCGACATGATGATCGGAAGGTCCGATGACTTTGATATGTTTTTAAGGAACATGAGGAGGCTTGGATACCGGATCCGGGAGGGGAAATATATCACCTACTGCCCTCCCGGGTTTCAAAAAGGCAGGAGGGACAAGAGCCTCGGCGAAGGTTATTCCAGGGAAGACATCTCTTACCGGATCTGCCATAGGGAGATGGAGAAGGACAGAGAACCTTCGGTGATCAGACCGGAAACATTTTCCGGGATGGAAGCCCGGCTGGCGCCCTATCTTAAAGTCCGGCTCTCCTCTTACCAGCTGATCTTTGTAAAAAGGATCAGGGATATTGGACACTACCTGGATTCAAGGAATCCCTTTGCAGTGAAGTGGAAGGATGTCAGGAAGGATGCCATGGAAGCGGGCCGGCTTTTTGAAGAGTGCATGTACCTGCTGGAGAAGGATATAAGGGATCCTGAAACCTTGGAGACCTTTTACAGGGATGCAGGGAGGAAGGAACGGAATCTGATCCGGAGGATCATGGCCAGAAGGGATGGAGAGACGATCGTGACCAGAGAGGTCAGCAGGGATCCACAAGGAGTAACAGGTTAATGCAAAGATGAAACAGGAGGATGGAATGGAAAAAGAGAGAGATATCAGGAAGACTGTACTGTCACAGATAAAGGTATCCGGGGAGATCAGGGATTTCCTTGATGAACTTACGATCCCCATCATTGCTGAATGGGCCTATCTGTGTGCTGCAGAAGGCATGTCTCTTGAAAAACTGAAGCGGGTCTGTGCAGCGGCGGAGAGCAATACAGCAAAAGCATACCTGGTCTTCATGGAAGAGAAGGAGAGGAATCTCCGTGAGAGGTATGAGAACAATGAAAGCCTGAAAGAGAAGTATACGGATATTCTCCACCGGGTCCAGATCATCTATGAGAGGGCAAGTGCCCTGGAGGAAGGGCTCAATGGCAAGCTGACAGAAGCCATGCAGACAAAAGACAAAGCCTTCGGAGAGATGATACAGACCAAGGACAAGATGATCCGTGACCATGAAGGGAGGATCTCTGATCTAAAGAAAGAGATTTCCGAATGGAAAAAGGAAATCTCGGATCTGAAGAAGGAGATCACAGATCTGAAAAAAGAGAACAGAGACCTGCAGCAGAAATACGAAGGGGAGCGGGAGAAAGCCTATTCTCTTGAGGAGAGATTAAAGACAGCAGAGATCCGGCACTCTCCTGCTGCGAAAGATAACAGCAGTCCGGATCCGGGAGAAGGAAAGCAAAGGATCCCCGCAGATGATCCCGGCTCCGGTGCCAAGGGGAAAGGCACAGAAGCCAGCCAGACATCTGAGGATAAGGTCAGGGTCTTTCCCTACAACAGGTACGGCTATTCCGTCAAACGGCATCGGGGATGGCACAGCTTCTTTAACCGGGCAGACCGGGAGGCTGATGAGTTCATCCGGCTTTATATCGAGAACAAGGATTACAGTGAGGATCAGAAGCAATACCTGATCGAGTGCCTGGAGCAGGGGGACCCCCTGCCCGTGATCCGGAAGTTCGCAAGCCCGAATCTCAGCGTGAGATATATGGATCAGTTAAGGAGGATCCTCTATGAGAGAGGATATTGACCGGTCGGGCCGGGGGAAGGAGGAAAACAGCCATGCTGATCAGAGAATAAACGAAACTAAGATGATATGAAACCAGAACACTTCATTTAAGAAAGAAAGGACGTATGCGTATGATGCAAACAAAAATGATCATGAAACTGACGGCCGGGCTGATGGCTGCGGTGATGCTGTTTACATCCATCGCCGTATCAGGAATGGCCGCCGATGTAAAAGGACAGACAGGGGAAGGGAAAGCAGACTATGCTGCGGCCCTTCCTCTTTTTATGGAAGTGGCAGACCAGCTGGATCCCGGTGAGGCCGTCACTGCAGAGGACATTGAGATCACTGCAGGGGATGCCTTCGATCCGGCGAAGGATCTTACCGGCATCAGCTATGACGGGGATAAGGTAAAAGTCCATTTCATTCGGGCAGAGGATGACGATGGGAAAGAATACAGCAGCAAGAAGGCAGGTGTCTATACCGCATCCTACTATGTGGAAGCTCTTTCCAGCCATCATGATTACCGGTTCACAAGGAAGTTGACGGTGAAGGAAAAGGCAGGTACAGGTGCTGCAAAAGCCCCAAAAGCAAGTACGGAGTCCGGAGAGGGCAGCAACAGTAACACGTCTGCTCAGGAAGAGGAAGGATCAGAAGACGAAACCGGGTCCACGGAGCGCTCCGCTATTAAGGAAGCAGAAGAAACGACTGTTCCTTCCACAGAAGCAGAGAAAGCACCTGCCAGCACGGAATCCAGCCAGACATCAGAGGAAAATGCGGAAGCCGCCCAGGAAACAGAGGCTGCTACAGAGACCGGCAAAGAAACAGGGATTGAAAATGCGGATGGAAGCGGGGAGGCCAAGGAGCTTAAGGAAAGCGCCCTCTCCTCTTCCAAAGCAGACCAGCTCTCCTACAACATCCTCTATGTCAGGAAGTATGGCAATAAGGATTACATCAATGTCGAGGGACTGGACTACTCTTCCATGGTCTTCCCGGTGACGGTGGTCCGCGGACTCGCCACTTATAACGTAAGGAAACAGAAGGACTTTGAAGTGACGGGTAACTTCATCGCAGGCATGACCTACTCTCTTCCCGTCTATGACGTGGATCCTGAGAGCGGCTATTATGTAGCCATGCCGGATGTCAACCTGTACAGCGGTGAGCTGGCTTCCTATGATATCACCGTGATCTACAACAACGATTATGCCGAAAAAATCGGGGGATATCATTATGAGAAAAAGATCCTCTACATCCCGAAAGATGTTATCGATGATCCGAAGAATGAGAATCCCTTATACGATGGAGGGCCCCTGGCAGTCCAGCTCAACTATGCTTTTGGCGGGCTTGATACGGACTCGGAAGGAAATGCCGACTTTGGAAAGACCCTGCCTGTGCAGATTCTTAACTCCAGGGAGGCAGAGCCGGAGGATAAGAGCCTGAAGGTGGAGAACATCTTTGAGGAGTCGGTCACTGTTCCTGATGTAGTAAATGGAAAAGAAGGATATAAGAAAGATGATTTCAAGGTATTTCTCAATGGCATGACTGTGCCCATCGCAGAAGATGCCTGGGGATATGAGGATGGGGACATCGTGATCTACTCCTCTCCTGCCATCATCTCCAATATCAACATCTTATATGAGGGAAAGGGACCGGTTGCCAAAGCTTTATCTGTCCTTGATCATCTGCTCTCCCTGCAGGTCAATGCAGCATCCGATGGCTCTGCGACCAATACCGGGGATATGAAGTTTTACAAGAGCATCACAGGGAAAAATGTCGTGCTGGAGCTCGATCCGGATTCCATGTACATCGGCTGGAGAGGTGTCTTTACTTCCAACGTTCTCTTTGCCCCCCACGGACCTAACTATGATAACGGCCACAAGATGGGGGATTACAATAAGATCATGAACTGGAAGAAGGACAACACCCATCCGGATACTTACGATGAACTCTTCAACTCCGCATCCTATCTGTACGGAGGATATACTCCCCATGATACGGACACGGAGAAGCAGTACTGGAACTGGGCCATTGAATCTTATACCGTTGGCAAGAACAAAGCAAACGATACATCCGATGCCCTGGGCAGGGACACGGAGATTGAAGCCAATGAAGGCAGCGGGATGGCAAAGCGCACCATCTATGAATGGTTCATTGCTGCCCAGAAGAAGCTGGAAAAAGCAGTCTCCTATTTTGGCGCAGGAACAGACTGGGCTGAGGACAGATGGGGGAGCGATTCCTATGTTTCTGTTGACGGCGTAGAAGAAAACGGGATTGGCGGAGACACCAACTTTGCCTTTAAGATCCCGAAGAACGCCACCATCTCCGGTTCGGATAAGAACCTTGTGTCTGACAAGGCCTCTTCCGGATATGGATCCGGGAACCCGGATATCAAGTTCACCTTCAGCAACTTCCCGGATGACAGCGTCTATCTTGCTGCAGGCTGTACTCACTTTGACGAGCTGGCTTCCGGCGGTACGGATGATAGCGGAAATGATGAGGATACCATCTATGTTTCCTGCCTGGATTATAAACCGGATGACGGCTACATCGTCCTTGCCTTTACCACATCCGGCCAGCAGGGATATACCCATATGCAGGAAGCAGTTGCCGTTTACAAATTCAAAGTGGAGCCCAAATATCCGGTCAGATTGAAAAAAGTGAGCAGTCTCACTGCCATGACCAGTGATAATGCTGTCTATGCAGACCTTTCCGGTGCAAAATAT
>JBGUIF010000083.1:0-7062 GCA_045112755.1 Anaerobutyricum sp. | reverse complement strand
TTTTGGTTAATTTGTGACGGGGGCACTGTGTGTGGTGTGTCTGGGGGACGGTTATTTTTCACACACAAATTGTGAAAAAAAGAACCGACCCCCTGACACAAATTCACCAAAATCAGAAAAAATCCCGGAGAGCTGCATATTTGACTCTCCGGGACTTAACGCCATGCCGGCTGTGGGACTCGAACCCACACGCGGTTACCCACAACAGATTTTGAGTCTGTCTCGTCTGCCAATTCCGACAAGCCGGCGCACCGCTATATGATAGCATGACTCATTTTTTTTGTCAATTATGAAAAACCAGAAGATCATAGAAGGGAGAAAGCAAAGTGACTAAGAAAAAATCGCCCCTGACCACCCTTTGTTATTTAGAGAAAAATGATGCTTATCTCATGCTGCACCGGGTCTCGAAAAAGAATGATATCAATAAGGATAAATGGATCGGTGTCGGAGGACATTTCGAGGAGGGAGAGAGCCCTGAGGAATGCCTGTTGCGGGAGGTCAAAGAGGAGACCGGCTATCAGCTGACCAACTGGTCTTTCCGGGGACTGGTGACCTTTATCTCGGACCGCTGGCCCACAGAGTATATGTGCCTCTACACGGCGGACGGCTTCGAAGGCCAGCCTGTCCCCTGTGATGAGGGAGATCTGGTCTGGGTTCCGAAAAAGGACATCAAAGACCTCTATCTCTGGGAGGGGGACAGGATTTTCCTTGGCCTCATCCGCGATGATTATCCCTTCTTTTCCCTCAAGCTGAAGTACCAGGGAGACCAACTGACAGAAGCAGTGCTGGATGGAAAAGATATCCTGGATACACGGCGGCAATATTATTAATTTATGCCATATCGCATCTTTTTATGCTCGCTTAATTCTTTGTTGTTTATAAGCTGTTTTCCTTTTTCTATCAGTTCATCCAAGGAGTAACAAGGAATCATTGCCAGTTTCATTTTGGATTGGGAGCTCCTCGGATTACTCGTTCCCACTGTTTTATAATAACAGTGGGAATCCTCATTATATAGTAAAACGGTGTCATCTTGTCCAATCATTTCCAGAGAATCCTTGTCGATTTCCAATGCAATATTGTCCCGTGATAATGATGATGAAATAAATTCCCTTATGACATCGTCATCAAAAAACCAATGGTCTTTTGTGTATTCATCCCATACATTTAAACTGATATCTGCGTACTTGTTGATTTTTTTGAGAAGAACGGATTTCTTGCTGCCGTCCTCAAGGGAAATCCTGCAGAGTGTACTGTCAATGCCAAGATAGTATAAGTATTCATCGGTCAATGTAAAAGATGCTATCTCCAGATGATTGATCTCCACGATGGGTTTCTCTTTCTCAGTGTCAAAAACAAGGAGTTTCTCTCCGTCATATAACCCAACCTGTCTGTTGTTGAATTGTATATTGTCACACATGCCAATTATACCATCCTCCAGAGAGAGCAGTTTCCCCGTATCAAGGCATACAATTGCATGCTCTCCCTCATAGACCTCGATATAAGCGATGGATCCGGAGCTGCTCAGGTTGTGGATTCTTGTTGTGCAGTCACTGTTTCTGGTGATACCTTTTGACAGTTCTGAAAAAGTGCCGTCTGATACTTGGTAAACTGCACGATAATACTCCGTTGTATCTTTCCTATAACCTTCCATTAAGAGAACAGGTCGATCTCCTTTTCAACCCAGACAGATTCTTTTAAATGGGTCGAGCAAATGACAATCAGATACTCACTTTCTCTGAGGGCAGCTGCTATGGTATCATTCAGACTGTCTGTGACCGGAAGGTCATACTTGTCCCTGAAAATATCCATATTTCCGTCAAATCCGATGG
Organism: Anaerobutyricum sp.; assembly: GCA_045112755.1. Lineage (GTDB taxonomy): Bacteria > Bacillota > Clostridia > Lachnospirales > Lachnospiraceae > Anaerobutyricum. Next base: position 5,233 of record JBGUIF010000083.1, on the reverse strand, counting down.
TGTTCCGTATAGACTTGGGGATGTGATATCTCTCAATCGCATTGTGAAGATGTTCGGCCACTTTTATATCTTCGGTGTCATGACGATATGATATGAAAGCTTTATATCTATACTCAGCGCTCATTCATGGGCTCCTTTTCATGCTGTGTGCAGTTCCGTATTCCTTCAACTCGTTCCGACCTGTATCTTATTATACACATTTTTCAGGGATTTCGCCAAGATTCTACCCCTGTCAGTCTCTATAAAAAATCGACAAAAGAATGTATTTCTGCTATAATTCTTTTAGTAAAGTCTAATAATTATTTTTTATCTTTGCTATAATCATACTATAAGTATAAATATAGGCAGGATTCTGGAAATAGAATAAGACCCGCTTGTGGATGACATAAAGGAGAAAATGAGAAGCTGGAGAAGGGGGCTGTACCATTGTCAGAGACCGAGAAGAAGAAAAAATTAAGTGATAGAGAACGTTATGAGAGAGCCCACGATGGGAGAGAGACCGACGACCGTCCGGTCCAGGAGAAGATCAATCTGGATCAGCTGGGGATTGAGGTGACAGACCTGGTGGATACCAACACAGAGCTGGATATGAGAAGACTGGTTCTCGTGGGGCGCAGCGAGTGCGGAAAGACCACCTTAAAGCAGGTCCTTCGTGGAGAGAAGATCACCTATCAGAAGACCCAGTATGTCAGCCAGTACGATGTGCTGATTGACATGCCGGGAGAGTACGCTGAGAATCTGGACCTGGCCCATGCTATAGCACTCTACACCTCCGAGTCGGATGTGGTTGGTATCTGCATCAGCGCCACTGAGCCCTATTCTCTCTACCCGCCGAATGTAACTCCTTATGCCAATAGGGATATCTTCGGCATCGTGACCAAGATCGACCACTGGGCTGCCGATGTGGATCAGGCCATCCGCTGGCTGGAGCTCACCGGCTGCAAATTGATCTATCCCTGCAGTTCCTACACGGGAGAGGGTGTTGATGACATTATCGATTTCCTGAAGATAAAACATGAGAAAAAGGCAGTCACAGACGTCATGCATGAGATTAATATGGAGCGCTTCGGCAAGCTCACCAGTCTGCCATCCTATTTTGTGGATTAGAGCACTGGAAAATGCTGACCGCAAACCGCCGGGAATCCAATAAAATGTAATGAAATCCAGAGCGGTTTGGATTGACTAACATAATTTAATAATGATATGATGCAAAAAATCAAATGTAATGTCCTTCATTACATTTGATTTTTTTACGAATCAAAATCAGGAGACTGCCCCATGGATCACATTTTTATTTTGAACAGCATAATGCTTGGCTTCGGCCTGGCTATGGACGCCTTCTGCGTTTCCATGACCAACGGTCTTACCTGCCAGAATCTGAACGTCAGAAACAGATTGAAGATGGCAGGCACCTATGCGGGATTTCAGTTCCTCATGCCATTGATCGGCTGGTTCTGTGTCCGTACCGTCGCTGAGAGATTTGCCCTCTTTCACAGGATGGTACCCTGGATAGCCCTGCTGCTTTTACTCTATATCGGAGGGAAAATGCTGCTGGAAGCCTGGCAGATCCGCCAAAGCCGCGTCGGACATAATGTCCATGAGGAAGGTTTGATACAGGATTATCACCAGCCAGACACCGATATCCTTATGACAGATGATCATCACCAGTCAGATGCAGGGGCCTCTTCCCCAGACAGTCAATCGGACCAGAAGGCAAAGACCCAGGAGACTCCTGCTCCCGCCATGATCAGCTGGCCAGTTTTGATCATGCAGGGGATTGCCACATCCATCGATGCCCTCTCTGTAGGTTTTACCATCGTCGACTATTCTTTGACCACTGCCTTGACAGCCTGCCTGATCATTGCCATTGTGACCCTGCTGGTCTGCCTGACGGGAATCCGGATCGGTCAGGCCCTGGGAAATGTCCTGGAAGAAAAGGCAAATGTGCTGGGTGGATGCATCCTCATCTTCATCGGCCTTGAGATTTTCATCAAGGGAGTCATCCTTTAGTCTCCTATTTCAGCACAAAAGATTTTACCGGGCCGCCCACGGAATTATAGGCCAGAATCCCATCGTAGAACTCAATGAGGTCCATCAGCCGGGAGGCTGCAGTCTTGCGCAGCAGATCCACATCTGTGATCCGGGATATAAGGTCCATCCGGTCAAAGGCTTTTTTATAGAGCTCGTCACCCCCTGTAAAATAGTGATCTTTGGAGGTAGCCAGCTTTTCCACATAATAATTACAGCCCACCTGATGGTGCTCCAGGGTGAAGTTGCCGTCCCAGATCTTTCTGCCGATGATAAAATTTACCGGCTCCTTATTGGCCGGAGTAGAGCTGATCTTTAAAAGCAGAGACTGGAAGAAAGAAGAATCCAGATTATTCCTGGAAGCCAGGTATTCCCGCACCAGGTCCTCTATGTTGACCCGGCTGGAAAATACTCTGGTCTGGTTGTCCAGAAAGATCTGATTGGCTCCATAAGTCACGGCAAGACCGTGATCAAAACAGAACATTTTCTCCGGATGGCGGTCTGTCTCTTCGACAAGACGGCCATTTTCCATGACGGAGGCCTTGGAGTCTGCCAGAGCAGCCAGACCATTCTTTGTTCTGAAGATTCCGACAAATGACATGGGGATGTTTCTCCTTTCTCCAGATGAATATTGCTGTATTGGGCCAGGGTCCCTGACCCTTGTTTACAAAATGACACAGCATGATTGTATCATATCAGATTTCTTTCAGAAAGAACTTTCAGAAAGAAGGAATTATCAACTTAACCTGAGAGAGAGAATAGGGTATAATACCTTTAATTGGACTTTCATCAGCCGGACAAAACAGTCGGAACAGTCAAAAAAGACTGTATTTCCAAAAACAAAATCCATTTAGAAAGAAGGCAGGTTTAGTTTATGAAGATTGCAGAGATTCACAAGAAGAAAAAAAACGTATTATCCTTTGAGATATTTCCACCTAAAAAAGACGAAGAATTAAAAAATATAGATGCCACCCTGGAGATCCTTTGTGATTTGAAGCCGGATTTTATCAGTGTGACTTTCGGTGCCGGCGGCAGTTCCAACAACAACAAGACCATTGAGATCGCAAAGAAGATCAAAGACCGTTATCAGGTGGAACCGGTGGTTCATCTGACCTGCCTGACCTATGACAAAAAAGAGATTGATGAATTTGCCAAGATCCTCGAAGCGGAGGGGATTGAGAACATCCTGGCCCTCAGAGGAGACCGGAACCCCAGGATACCTGAGAAGGATGACTTTGCCCACGCTTCGGACCTGATCAGCTACATCCGTAAAGAGCATGACTTCTGTATCGCAGGAGCCTGCTACCCGGAATGCCATCCGGAATCTGACAGTCTGCTCTCAGAGATGGTTCATCTCAAACAAAAAGTGGATGCGGGGGCAGAGCTGCTCCTGTCCCAGCTCTTTTTTGACAACGACATGTTTTACCGTTTTGAAGAATACTGCAGGATTGCAGGGATTAAGGTTCCGGTGACCCCCGGCATCATGCCTGTGATCAATGCGGCTCAGATCAAGAGGATGGTGACCCTTTGCGGCGCATCCCTGCCTGAGCGCTTTGAGCGGATCATCCGTAAATATGAGACCAACAAAACGGCTCTCTTTGACGCCGGTATGTCCTATGCCCTCAGCCAGGTCATCGATCTCCTGGCAAATGATGTGGACGGTATCCACCTCTATACCATGAATAATCCTGTGGTTGCCCGCCGGATCTGCGAGGGCATCCGCAATATTATCTGAAGGCAGTGATTTGGACAGACCTGTTTAAAGTATTTTTCAAAAAAGGACTAAATTTATGTTAAATCTGCAGTATTTTACCACAGACAAGGCTTTTTACCGGGACAAGGACATCAGGGACGCCTGGGCAGCCGATGGGGATACAGACTTCCCCCTGCTGCGCTTTCATAGTCTGGATAAGATGGACTGGCTGGATGCCTGGGGTACCACCCGAAGAGGCGGTGTCAGCCAGGGATGCTTTTCCTCCCTGAACCTGGGATTTAGTACAGGGGATGATCCGGCCCTGGTTCATGAGAATATCAGGCTGCTGGAAAGGCGGCTTGACATAGAACCGGGCAGTCTGATCAGGAGCCATCAGGTGCACGGGACCCGGCTGCTGCATTTTCACGGATCAGCTGGGCCGGGAAAACCGGAAAACAATCATCCGGCCCTCCCGGACCTGACCCCTTTCCGGGACCTGATTCAGGCCTATACAGGCTATGATGGTTTCTACACGGACCGTCCCGGCCTGACCCTGGCCGTGTCCATAGCAGACTGTGTTCCGATTCTCCTGGCCGACCCAGGATCCCGTCAGGTTGCCGCGGTCCATTCCGGCTGGAAGGGCACTTTGGGAAAAATCGGTGCCAAGGCGGTCCGCGCCATGGAAGCCCAGGGCGCAAAGCCTGAGGACATCGTTGCGGTGATAGGACCCTCCATCAGCGGCAGCCACTACGAGGTGAGTGGAGAGCTCATTCAGGAATTCTCCCGGGTCTTTGGTCCGGAGGAGATGAAGAACATCGCCGTGCAGACCGATGACATCCATTATCTGCTGGACCTTTGGGCAGCCTGCTGGTATAACCTGCGCCAGGCTGGCCTGAAGGAGGAGAACATACATTTCAGCGGCCTTTGCACTTATGAAAACTGGCAGGAACTCTTTTCCCACCGCAGAAGCGGGGGACGCAGGGGGAATATGAACTGTCTGATCAGGATTCGGGAAAATGAAGACAGACTGACGTAGAGGAGACTTTATCATATGGAGACCAATATGACGCAGGGGAAGCCGATGGGGATCATACTACGGTTTACCCTGCCTATCCTTTTGGGAAATGTTTTTCAGACTTTATATAACATGGTGGACACCATCATTGTGGGTCGTTTTGTCGGCCAGCATGCCCTGGCGGGTGTCGGGTCCACAGGAACCATCATGTTCCTGGTCCTGGGTTTTTCCAATGGGATGACCACCGGTTTTTCCGTGCTGACCAGTCACAAGTACGGGGCCGGCAACTGGGAGGAAACCAGGAGATCTGTGGCCAACGGCATCCTGCTCAGTATCATGGTGGCCATGATTATGACTCTGATCAGCATGTCCTTTATGGACAAACTGCTCCATCTCATGAATACGCCCGATGACATTTACCGGGATGCCTACAATTACATCATCATCATCTGTGCCGGCATAACCCCCACCATCTTTTACAATTTATTTTCTTCCTT
>JBGUIF010000082.1:0-15247 GCA_045112755.1 Anaerobutyricum sp. | reverse complement strand
ATGGGGATGTGACGGAGGCTCAGATGAAAGAGACGAAGATTCGAAATATTCACAGAAAATGTCCATATTGTTTCCGGGAGATTTCCAACAGCCAGGTGGGTTTTCTGCTGAAGACCGAGGGAGCCCGGTTCCAGTCGCCTGCACTTAATGAGTTCACGGCTGTCAGACCAGACCTCCCTTACATTTATTTCTGGAGTGCCATGGGGATCCCGGAGGATCGGATTGACGGCCGGAGAACAGTTGTGGATAATCAGACATTGACCGTGCTCAACCAGGAGCTCAGCTCCAAGGGGGCCAATCTGGCCAGAAAGCAGTATGATGAGTCCAGCTGTGGATACTCCTTCCTGGTGGAGGAGGGGGCTGTGACCCTTTTTTCTAATATTATGGTATGTCCTTATTGCCACAATGAGCTGCCCCATAATTTTTTCCGTTATGAGATGCTGATGGTGGGCCTGGCCGGTAGTGTTGCATCCGGAAAGACCGTCTATCTGTGCTCTCTGATGATGAATGATTATGATGTAATGCAGAGGGATAACCTGACTGTGAGAAGTGCTGCGGGCAATCCTGCAGATCCGGACCGGATGGAGATGGAAAAGAGTGCAGACCGGCTTTTTGTGGACGGGATATGTCCGGGTGCCACGAACAAAGTCTTCAGGAAACCGGTCTTCATGGAACTGACTTATCGACTTTCTGATACTCCCAGGTCATTTCTGCTGGCAGTCTATGATGTGGCGGGTGAGTTGATCCGAGAATGCAGCGGCATGGGACGAACCGGTTATGTCCGTCATATGGATGGTTTCATCTGCCTGGTCGACCCTGCCCAGATGCATTTGAACCACGCTTTTTTCAGTCGTCAGATGCCGGATGAAGAGCAGGTGCTCAACCGGCTTCATTTGATGACACTGGAAGAGCAGATGTCCATCCAGAGGATGAGTAATGAAAACCAGAAGCAGGTCTTCGGGGGATCTGACTTTATGCTGGAGCAGTCTTCCAGGGACGAATTCTTTTATGAACGAAAAATTGATACTGTGCTTGATGCCCTCAGATCCACCCTGGGAGAAAGACTGCTGTCAGAGAAATATATTGCCCTGACCATCGCCAAAAGCGATTTGCTGGAAGGGCTGGGAGAGATCCTGGAATACAGGGGAAGCAGTCTCCTCTTTGAACGGAATCAGGTGACCAGCGGATTTATGGACATGAATCGGCATTTTTTAAGACAGCAGGTACTGAGGCAGATTTTTGACCAGAAAGTATTCCGGATTCAGCGAAAGTTAAGTGATTATAAGTCCAGCAGCCTGTTTGCGGTCTCTGCACTGGGCTGCGAGACCAAAGAACAGCAGACGGGAGATCAGCAGCTGGTGCGGGCAATAGGGAAAGTCCGCCCTATTCGCGTTGAGGAACCTCTGATGTGGATTCTTATGAAATTTATGCAGGAAAGAGGGTGGCTCCAATGAAAGAGATGCAGAGCTGCCGGTTCGAATGTCATGAATATACTTGGTCTGAGCATGGAATATCAGGCTATCCGGTGGGCTGGAGAATTAAGGCATCTTCCAGAGAAGATGACCGTGACCTTCTGAGTCGGATTGAAAAGGCGGCAGCCTCGGCCGGTGTGGACAGCCAGAGGAGGATTGCCGTAGAGGAACTGATTTATGATCGGAGTCTGGGATTCATTAAGATGGTCTCAGAACCTGCCCGGCCGGGAAAAGACCACAGAAAGAATATCCGCGTCCGGCTTTATCACCCCAGTGACAGGGAGGCCGGACCTCACAGTTATCTTGCGCCCCACGATCAGTGGCCTGAAAATGCCGGGACCAGCCTTCCAGGAATACAGATTGACCCCATCGGCCTTTCACGGTCAGAGATTCTTTCAAAATATCATTTGCAGGATCACAGTCTGGCCTCTTTTATTGACCAGGTTTTCTCCTGTATCGGCCGCAAGAGGGGTATCTGCTTCGGGATCCTTGATTGGGAGGAAAGACAATTTGCCTCCCGCGCTGCTGAAGTGATGCTGGCAGTGCATCTGCTTCTCCCTGAAAAAGCCAGAAAATATGCAGGGTATGTATCATTTTCCAGAGAGAGCAGGGAAAATGTCTCTTTCTATTTCCAACCCCGGCAAAGAGGAGGGATGGAGGACGGAGAGACCTTTGTGCTTCCTCCCGGACAGGCAGGATCAGAGAGGGTTTCCGCCATGCAGGAACCGACCTTCGAGACGCCCTGGCAGTATATGTGTTTTCACTTGTCCCGGCTGCTCGGCAGCCCGGATTCAGGGATCTATGACCAGTTTATTTCCCGGCTCGATGCCCAGATGACAGAGGAGAGGGAGGCGGCTTCTTCAGATTTTGTGCGGACCATCCCCTGGATCTTTTACCACTATTTTCGGGAGAGGGGCGGACCTGAGATGGGAGAACAGCTCCTGATTCACTCAATTCCCCAACTCTGTTACTGGAAGGCCGGCGGCCTTATGGATAAGACCTTGCTGGACTTTGTCATGGGGGAAGTGAGGAAGCTGAATCTGTCGGAGACAGACCTGCGAAGCTATCTGAAAGACCTGACCGAGGGCATGACCAGCCGGACCAGGCAGGATCTGGTTCCGGAGATTACAAGGGTTCTTGGCCTGATTGAGGAGAAAGAATCCCAGGGCCGCAGACAGAACCCGTGGATCAGTATGCTGGCAAGCCTTCCCATGGAGACTGCACCGGCAGGAACAGACAGTTTCGCCAATGAGGAAACGGAAGAGCCTGTGTTTGTGGAAATCGAAGAAAACAGACAAGAAAAAGAAATGACAGACAGGGAAGAATTAGAAATGACAGACAGGGAAGAATTAGAAATAACGGAGAATGATGAGATACCTGTTCCTGACGGCAGCCTTCCCGCCAAGACCAGAAGCCTGGACAGGGAGGAGGAAGGGACACAGGATTACCTTTCTTTTCTGATTGGCAGTATTCCCCGGGGATTTCTGACAGGATGCATGCTGTTCCTTTCCATCTATTCTGTCAAGATTGGCCATGGAAAGATAGCCCTTGGCATGGCTGGAGTCTGGCTGATCGTCATGCTGAATGAACAGAAGGTGATCCTGGAAAAAAGATTGCCCTATCCCGCATGGATGGTTATTGGACTGGCTTTGGTGGAGGGGCTGATCATCGCCCAGACAGGCTGGTTTCTGTTTGGTCGGAAAGCCCGGCTTCTCTTTTTCCTGATTATCGGAATCATTACATTGTTGTCGCAGCTGATCACAATTCTCAGAATTGTTAGAAAGGATAGATAAGCTATGATTTGGAATGATACAGAAGAGTTTCTCGCCAGGATTGAAGAAGCATTGGCAAAAGGACAAAAGAATAAAATTCCCTTTGCCCGCTTCCTTGAGGAAAAAATGGATGCATTTGATTACAGCAATACTGCCCTGGCCAAAAAAGTATATCACCGTTCTGAAAAGAGAAAAGATCAGGGGAGTCCCTATCAGCCGGTGACAAGACAGGCAATCGGGACATGGCTGAGAGGAGCCCTCCCTTCTTCCAGGGATATTTATGTCACTTTGGGGCTTGCCTTCTCTATGTCACTTGAGGAGATTAACCATATTCTCCTGGAGACTTACATGGGCTATGGCCTCTATTGTAAAAATATCGATGATGCGTTGTGGATTGCCCTGATCAATGGACTCTTTGACATATCAAGGATGGATGAGATCCGGGGTCAGGTGGAGCAGATTCTGGCGGAGGAGACCAGTGAGGAACCGAGAAGTCTGGCCACAACGGATCTGTGGATCCTGCTTGCAGAGGCGGGCAGTCTGGAGGATTTTTTCCAGATTATCCGGGCTTACCGGGAAGAATTCCGGGCGGGAAACCGGCAGTTTGGCCAGTGTCTGGCGGAGGTGATTGAGGAGGAGTACGGCTATTATGACAAGGCTTCCTGGTTTCTCAGGGACATTGGCCTTGGACATTATGAGGCCCAGTTTTCAAAAATCAAGGCGGGCAAAGCTGTGGTAACCAGGGATTGGCTGCTTCGGTTCATGATTGCCCTGCAGCCCTCCTACGAGTCCATCGAAAAGCTGCTGGCCAAGGCACAGATGGAGCCTCTGGGGATCACACCGGCAGAAGTGATCATAGAGATGGTGGCCAGATATAAGTCTGACTCAGCGGCAAACAGCCAGCAGATCTGGCAGATGATTGAATGGTCAGCCAGAAGTCTGCGCAGAAAAGGCTATGAGATGGATGACGATATCTGCAGGAAATATCATGCAGTCTATGAGCTTCCTGTCAGCCAGAAGAAGTGGTTTTCCCTCTGCGTGGGGGACCAGATCCGGGTCTGCAGAAAGAACCATGACTACGGCTATGAAAAGACAGGCTACTGCAGGCATACCGTTGTGGACCGGGTGCTTTTTGAAGAAGTGAACCGCCTGAAAAAAAGTGCCGGTTTCCGCAGCCATGCTGTTGGCTGTGACCAGGAAGGGCTCACTCTGAATGATATATCGGTCTATGATCCGGTACCCCTTCTGTGTGTGGACAAGAATAAAGAACAGGATATGCTGGAACTGGAAAAATTTGAGGATTACTGCCTGGAGAGAAAACCGGGAAGACTGTCCAATCATTTTCAGTTTAATGATACCTATTTTTACAGCACGCTCCTTTTTTCCATATGGACAGGCCATTGTTTCATCAAAGACAATTGGGAAGATATGCTGGAACAGATGAAGGAAGAGATGGACAGGCAGAAGTTGGAGGCTTCTTTGCTCCTTCACCAGCTTGCACAGATCTGGGCCGGCAGCGAGGAGGAGCAGATTGGGCTGACAGATCTGATGAATGGGGTGATTTCACTGTATGTCTGTTGAGTGGATGACTGTCCTGTCTGCAGCTGCAGTCCTCCTGCTGATCGTTTTTATTGTCTTTATTCTTCTGCGGGCTAACCATGACCTGGCCAGGGCGCAGGAAGAAGGAGAACATTTTGTCGACGAATGGGCTGAGAGGGAGGAAAAGCTGGAAGAGAAACGGCGCAGGAGAAAAGTCCGGGAAGAACAGCTGCTGCATCTGCAGAAGGAAAAAGAACAGGTAGAGGAGAATTATGTATGGGGGAAACCTGAAGAGAAGAACTCTATAGATGAGTACTTTATCGATGAAAATGCTTCAGAGAGAAATTCTATGGAGAAGATCGATTCAGAGATTGACTCTGCACCTGGGATTTCTGCGGGAAGCGCCAGCTCAGAAGTGGAATCTCCCGGCTTCGTCCTCGCGGAACTTGATTCTTCAAAGCGTGTCCTCAGACGAATTTCGGTGGACCATATCCCTTTCAGAATCGGGAGGAGCAGTGAGAATGATCTGGTACTGGAAGATCTCTGTGTTTCCCGTCAGCATATCTCGATTGAGGAAAGGCAGGGACAGTATGTCGCAGTGGACCTGGGTACCAGGAACAGGATATTTTCCGAGGGCAGACTTTTAAGCCAGCTTGTGCTGGAGCCGGGACTGCATTTTTTCGTTGGAAATGTTGAACTGGTGGTGGAGATAAAGGAATGAAGGAAAAACAGGAAAAATTACTAAGTCTGGACCGGGGGATGTGGGAGATTCACAGAGCCTTTTATTCATTCTGGACCGGGCCCCTCATGGCTGTGATCCTGCTGCAGGTCGCAGCCCTGCTTTTTATGTGGGCAAAAGGGGCCGGGAGCTACTATTTTGGAATGCTGCCGCTGCTTTTGCTGGTCACTCTCTGCGGCTGGCTGTGCACCTCGATGGTACATGGGAACAGGAAGATTCTGATCTACACATTGATACTGTTGACGGTGGGGACCATGCTCCAGTGTATCTTCATAGAGGAAATGGCAATCAGAGGAGGGAGCGATATGGCTGCGGCCAGCATTTCCTCCCTGAAAATCCAGTATCTGGTCAGCCTGTCTGCAGCTGTCAGCCTGGGGGCGGTTTTCTATCACTGGGAATTGATTCCCGGGAGAAGAGCGGCAGCTGTTATGGCGGCTTTTGCTCTGGGTCTGTCTCTCGTTACCCTGCTTTTTTCAGAGGGGGTAGGCGGTGTCAGAAACTGGATCAGCCTGGCAGGGGTTTCTGTCCAGACAACAGAAATCAGCAAATGTCTCTATATACCGGTCTGTGCCTATTTTCTTGGCAGGGAGGATGAGGGAGGAAAGAAGACCCTGTTTTATTTTTACAGTTATACTCTGCTGACCCTCCTGATTCTGGCGGTCCAGGGAGAATTCGGGACCATACTCCTGCTGCTTTTGGTCTTCCTGTCTCTCCACCTTCTCTTTGTGGCAGACCTCAGATACTTTCTGGCGGTACTGGCTTCCATGTCAGCGGGGGGAGGGATTCTCATCGCTGTGGGCAGGAGACTCACAGCAATGCAGATGGACGGCTCGGGAGCGGGGACAGGGCGTCTGGCCCGTTTTTATCTTAGCGGTTATTCAAAAATATGCAGTCGTTTTATCTACTGGCTGCACCCGGAAAAAGACCCGACAGGACTGGGCTACCAGCTGCTGAAAGCCAAGGAATCCATCCTTTTGGGAGGACTTTTCGGGACGTCTTCAGTGACTGACCTGCCGGTAAAAAGCAGTGATCTGGTCTATCCTGCTTTGATTCAGCGATGTGGCCTGCTTTTTGCTATAATGATTTTCATCGTATTTATTCTCCTATGGCTGGAAGGGATGAAGGCCTTTATCCGAAAGAAAGACCGGTACCAGCAGATTATCGTTGTTGGTTTTGCCGCGCTGATTTTCTACCAGGCCCTGATTATTATTGCGGGAAGCACAGGACTGTGTCCGCTGACAGGAATTACCCTGCCCTTTATATCCAGTGGAGGTAGTTCTTTGGTGATCTGTTTTGTCATGACAGCCGTATTGATTGCCGTTTCCGGAAGTATTCGCTGGAAGGGGGGCGTAAAATCATGAAGAAGTTTTCATTGCTGCGCAGGGCCCAGCTGCTGCAGAGTATCTCTCTGATTTGCGTGGTCCTGATGATTGTCAGCCTGGTTCGGATTTCCGCGGTACTTCCCGGCGTCTCCAAGGAGGCGGACAAAAAAAAGGCTGCGGCAAAAACAGCCTCCTATGAAAAGGAATATGTTCGGGGGAGCATTCTCGACTGGAGGGGCAGGCCTCTGGCCTGGTCTGATTATCCAGGTGCCGCCAGAAATTATACAGACCCCCGCACTTTTGCCGGAGTGATCGGGTACTGGTCAAAGATTTATGGGACCTACGGGCTGGAAGACACGTTCAATGAAGACCTGGTGCACAGTGCATCATTGACGAAGAATAAAAGAGGGTCCGACCTTACCCTTACCCTGGACCTGGAACTCCAGGAGAGGGCTTTTAAAGCAATCAGAAAAATGGAGGGAAGTCTGGTGGTCCTGGAGGTGAAGACCGGACGGATCCTGGCACTGGCCTCATCCCCCTCTTATGACAGCAGCAGCCTGGAGGAAAAGTGGGAGGAGATCAATTCGACAGAAGGGGCCCTTCTGGCAAATGCTTTTAAAAACCCTGTTGTTCCGGGATCAGTCTTTAAACTGGTTACCTCCACGGAGATTCTGGAGGCAGGAATAGAAGATGAGATTGTGAATGACCGGGGCTCTTACCGGGTCAATGGTCAGACCATCAGAAATTATCATGGGAAAGCCTACGGAAGGATTTCCTTTGAGGAGGCCTTTATCAGATCCTCCAATGTCTACTTCATGGACAGGGCGGTCAAGCTTGGCAGTAAGACCATGGAAAAGACGGCAGAACGTTTTCTGCTGGGAGAAGACATCCCGCTGGATTTCACCACCCTGCGGTCTTCCTTCAGCCTGGGAAACGGGGAGGACAATGTTCTGGCCTCCACGGCATTCGGACAGGGGGAGACCATGATTACGCCCCTTCATATGGCCATGATCACCCAGAGTGTGGCCAATGGGGGAGAAATGCTGAAGCCCTATCTGATTCTCAGGAAGACGAATGGGAAAGGAAAAGACATTTACATAGGCGGGAGCCAGGTCCTGTCCCGGACGATGAGTGAGATGACCGCCTTCCGGTTAAAAGAGGTCATGATCAAGGCCGGAGAGAGCTATGGACTGGAACCCGTCGGCGAGGGAGTTGAGATTGCCGCCAAGACAGGAACCGCCCAGAGGGGGGACGGGAGCAATAATGCCTGGATGGTCAGTTTCGCTCCGGCGGACGATCCCAGGTATGTTGTGGTGGCTTGCAGATTGAAGACCGATCAGGTCGGGAAAAAGATGGGACCGGTGATTGAGAAAATCTATGACTGGCTTTTGAGACAATAATCAATCTGACTAAGATAATCCTGAAGAGACAGGGAAGGAGAAGGATCCTTTCCTGCTTCATAGAGGGAGAGCACGGAGGAGGACAGTTCGCTGTCCTTTTTTTCGTCTGCCCGTGTACGGATCATATCCTCAAACAAAAAAGCCAGTTCCTGGATCAAAAGCTGCTGCCCCTTCAGGTCCGGAGACAGGTCATAGGAGAAGCAGAGGGAGTAAGATGGGTTGGGATTTCGCAGAAAATAGTAACTGCAGGTGTAATCCACCAGATAGAGCCGGGTGCTCTCAGGCAGGGGCCGCAGAAGAAGATTGCTTAAATTGAGGTCTGTGTAGATGATGCCGGAGTCCAGCAGATAAGAAAGAAGGTGACCGGTTTCTCTGAGAATGTTCAGCATGAACCGGTTTGGCATATCGGAGGCCGCTTTCTTCACAGGGACGCCTGGACACTCCTCTATGCACAGCACTGACCAAAGACCGTCACAATCCCCCACAGTACAGTGATTAAAGTGACCCAGATAGGCCGGGATGGAGGGATGATTCAGAAAACGGACCGTCTCATATTCATCCCGGAAGGCTTCCACCATGGCAGGGTCAGTCATGGGGCAGCATTTCCATATGCAGTTGGAATCTCCGGCGGGAGCCCGGTAAATGCGCAGATTCTTTTTGCGGCTCACCAGGGTCTGCCGGGTAAGGAATTGTAAAAGCATGGAAACCTCTCCAGTGGATTTTTTATGTGATTCAGTGTATCATATGGGTAATTAATTTGCAACCGGGCCCAAGGCCCCGGCTGCTTTTCGATTACACCGAACGATTACCTGGAGGTGCGGGTATTATGGCATGTTATATGTTGAGTGACATCAACAGAAGAACCGAGAATCAGGACTATTGCCGCCATATGGAAATTCGGATCAATTATGATTCCACTGTGCGGGGAATGGCTGTGGCCGACGGTATGGGAGGGATGGCCGGGGGAGCCTTCTTCTCGGAACTGGCAGTGAAACTATGGTTTGAGAAACTCTATCGGCAGGTCTCAGACAGTGACTTCTGCGGCAGACCTCTTAAGACTCAGATAGAGATTTTGAAGCAGTTCTCAGAGCAGGTCTACGAGGAGCTGGAGCCGGAGATTCACAAGGCGGGACTGGATGAGGGTTATCATGGAGGAACCACCCTGTCCACCGCCATTCACTTCTGGGATACTTTTATTTTCAGCAACTGCGGTGACAGTCCCATCTACGTGGGGGAGGGGCAGAGGATCAGCCTGGTGAGCGAAGTGCAGAACGTCGCGGAAAGTCTGATTCGTGCCGGCAAGACCAGCCGGGGCTCCATCCTATATTATCAGAATAAGAACAGGATTCTCTCTTATCTCGGAGGCAGGAACGGCTGTACCCCCGCGGTATCCTGTCTTCCGGCCAGAAAGGTGGACTGGGTGCTGATGGGTTCTGACGGGGCATTTTCCGATCTGGATCAGGAGGAGATCCGGATGCTGTTTTGCGAGGGCAAGGAATCCCGCAGGCTGCCCGCTCTTTTCCAGCGGGCCCGGGAGCGGGGGGAGGAGGACAATCAGACAGCTCTTTTCTATGTTCGGGAGAAGACCAGTCGGCCTGACCATGAGAAGTCCGCTGAACTGCTCTACCGAAAGACCAACGAGGAGAATCTGCTCCGGGAAGCCCGGGAAAATGAGCAGGAGGAAATGGACACTGAGGAGGATGAATGCTCCTACAGACAGGTGGAGGAAGCTTCTGTTCTCAGAAGATTTCGCAGCAGACTGGTAAGAAGCAGGAACCGTCAAAAAGGGGACTAAATTATGTATCAGTATATCAAGGAAGGGGATTATCTCACCTGGAAGGGAGATGGGGATTTTCCCGGAGAAGGCCTTGTGCTGAGGATGCTCAGGGAGAATTCCCGGTCAGGGACCAAGCAGACCATGGTGGCGGAGGACATCCGTTCAGGCAGAAAATACTTTCTCAAGATCCTTTTTTGTGAGGACCTGGACCGGCTGTTTGTGGAGAAAGAGAGCAAGGTAAAGCTCTACTCCCCCTATATTGTAAGAATATACGGCGGTATGCTGGATGTGGACGGACGCCGCTTCATCACCCTTGTGGAATATATCGATGTACCCGATCTCTCCGACCTGATGAGAAGGAGGGAGACCACAGGGGAGACCTGGCAGGAGAAACTCAGGATCTGTGACAGGATAGCAATGAAGTTTCTTTACGGGATCCGTCATTATATGTCCTGCTATGAGAACGACCCCATCATTCACAGAGATCTGAAACCGGAAAATGTGATGGCAGCCAGGGATGGGTCCGTGGTGAAGATTATTGACTTTGACTGGGTGCATCTCCATGATTCTATGATTACCTGCACTCTGCGCAGAGAGCAGAAGGGAACGCCCGGTTACGCAGACCCTGGATGCTGGAACAGCTATGTGTGCCGGCCGGAAATGGACATCTACTCCGCGGGGCTGGTGCTCTATTTTATCTATACGGGCAAGCACCATTTTTTTGGCGCCGAGGAGATCAACCGCTATATGGAGGATGCGGACTATGCCTGCACTCTCAAGGAGATGCCGGGTTTCGATCCGGCCCTGACCAGAATCCTGCAGAAGATGATCGCGCCTGAACAGGTTCGATATCACGATATTGAGACTGTGATCAAAGATATGGAAGACTACCTGAAGGAGGAAGGCAGATTCCCGGATTTTCCTGAACTTCTGACGACAGGACATGACGGGGATACGATTCGTCTCACTTACAGAGTCGGAGATATCAAATACAGTCCCTATGTCCGCAATTACCGCTTTGTGCCGATTTGTTTTGGCAGCAGACAGGAGAGGAGTATGAACGGGCCTCACAGTGCCCACATTCTCTCTTTCTACAGAGTGGGGGACCAGATCAGAGTTCTTCTGCTCCATAAAGACTGCAGGATTGTCAGAAGACAGAGGGACCATGTGGTCACTGAGGGAGATAAATATCTCTACCATGATACAGAAATTGAGGTCATTCAGATCAGGGGGAAGGAGATAGGATAATGAACACATTTCACAGTCAGGATACAGCCTATAATCCTGCCCTTCCCAGCAGGCTGCGGGAGAAGATAGAGAGCGAGAAAAAGCAGGGATTAAAGCTGTATCTGGATTTTGTCATAGATGGCACGGCTTCCATGTACACGATTTTCCCTGCCGTTTATTTTGCCATCATGCATTTTATCGAAAGTCTGGCCCGTTATGAGATCCACCCTATGATGGGTATCACCGTCATCCGGGATGAGGCCGGCGGGGAGGAGACGGAACAGCTCACTTTTTGTGATGGGGAGGCCTTCACGGAGGACGTAGCTGAGTTCATGCGTCAGATCAGGGCAATCAGGCTCTACGGGGGTGCCAACGACGGAAAAGAATCTGTCCACCATGCCATCGGACTTTCTTTGGCCAAGTTTCCCTCACCCGGCCGGAACAAGGCAGTTCTGGTCTTTTCTGATGCCTACGGCAGTAATGATTATGAGGAGTATCTGGATTATCCACTGGGGCAGGCTGTCTTTTTTATCACAGATGAGCTGAGCCAGGAAGATTTTCGTTTCTGCTTTGTCAGGGAGGACGGATGTTACGATGAGGAAGCATCCCCCATGTTCCTTCCTGTGGAAAAGCTTTTGAGACCGATGAGTACAGAGCTTCTGGATAATGTTGTCAAACCGCTGAAGGATCTGCTGAAGGGAGTGTCCATTGGAATATGAATGAGAGAATTGATACAGCAGGACAGGTGCCCGGCAGTAAGGAGGAGCTGATTGCTTCTTCTCACCCCGTGATACAGATGCTCCGTGAATTGCCCCAGGTGATTTTTCCCGGGGATGAAGGACGTCTGCCTGATCAGGTCTGCTCCCTGAAGCAGCTTTTTGGCAGGGAGGGGATGGATGCCTTCCATGTGGAAAGACAGAGACTGTATTTCCTTGCTCTGTCAGTGGCAACCCTTCTCGAGGGACTCAGCCAGCGGGGGATCTGTCCTGGACTGCTGGATTTGGAGGACCTGGTGGTAAACCCGGAGAAGGAGGATTCTCCTGTGTATCTGCTCCGGCCCCAGAGGTTCCAGCTCTTGTCCTTTGAACAGGATTATGAATGGTATCCTGAGGATGAGCGCCTTCTCGGAGAAGGCCCGTTTTTTGATGAGAACAGACAGCTGCAGGCCGATCTGAGACTGATTTACAAGATTCTCATCGGTTCCTGCCGGGGCAACGTCAAAGTACCGCCTGCCAAAGCCGATGTGGATTATGCCCATCTTTTTTATCAGCAGATGCCGGAGGACTTAAGGGGAATTTTTGAGTACCATAAACCCTGCAGCCGGCTGCAGATGATCGAAAGGATCAAGAGGCATATGATGATGGACCGGGCAGAGGCTGCCAAAAAGTCCGGTCCGGAGTCCGAAAAAGACCGGAAAGAGAGTCAGGCTTCCCTTGCCGGACAGCCCCTGTTCTGCACCTTTGTCCTGCTCCGCACCCAGCTGCGCCATCCTTTTGGTCTGGAGAAAATATTCTATCAGCAGCTGGAGAGCCTGGAAAATGAGGTGGAAATGACGGGGGAAAAACTTTATTCCTCCTTCGTCTATGGCAGCCAGGTGGTGGAGGCAAGGGAATTCAGGGAATACCCTAAAGGGTTTCGTTTTGAATTGTCACCGGACATCAGGGATTACTCCTTTGGGGAAGCCTTGGTGATTGCCAGAGATATGATCGCGGACAGGATGGACAAATGCCAGGATGAACAAAGCGGCCACCGGCTTTACCTGCTTTTGGACGGAAAAATAAAAAATGATCAGATATTCCAGAAGATGGTGGATGAACTGGAGCTGCTCAGGGAGAGAGGCCTGGCTGTCTTTCTCCTGGAGAGCGGGGAGTGTTACTGTGAGGCGAAGGAGCAGTTATGCCGTTTACTAGATTGAGAAAATTTCATGAGAGGACCATGGAAACCTATCGGCAGGACCATGACGGCCGGATGGAAGACTGGAAGAGAAAGGTGATGGACATTCATGAGCAGTCAATCTTTCTTTTTTATCTGGACGACTGTCTGGAGGAGAACCGGGATGAGAGGACGCTGCTGATCCGCGGTGAACTGGTTAAGGGGTCGCCTCCCCTTGGTACCAGGCTCTATCTCTACACCGGCCAGGGTCAGTGCCGCGGGAGAGCCCTTCTGCGCAGTCAGCCCCAGGAGAAGGAATCCGAACGGAAGGGACTATTTAAACGAAGGAGAAACGAGATGATTATTCAATTAGAGGATTATCTCCAAAAAAGGGCAGAATCCATGGATAACCTTGAAATATCAAGGTGTTTTAATAATATACTCCTGGATATCTCTCTGATCTCTGATCTTATGATTTGAAAAAACAGCTTGTAAAAAATTCAAAAATAACATACAATGGGGTAGACGTCACTTTTGGACGGCAGGGTTTTCCTGCAAAATGCTTAGAAGAGAAACCCTGGTTATATTCAGAATAAATAGGAGGCTGTGATCGTGAAAAAATATAATGAATTGAGCAGACAGGAATTATTGGCACTCCAGGCAGAGCTGAGGGATTTATATGAAAAGGAGAAGGAAAAGGGAAGAAAGCTGGATATCTCCCGCGGCAAACCCGGCAGTGAGCAGCTGGATCTTTCCATGCCTATGCTGAACACGATCACAGAGACTTCGGATCTCCATGATCAGGACGGGACTGATCTCAGGAACTATGGAATCCTCGACGGCATTCCCGAGGCAAAAAGGATGATGGGTCAGATTATGGGTGCCAGGGAAGACCAGGTGATTATTTTCGGGAACTCCAGTCTGAATACTATGTATGACAGTATCGCAAGAGCAGAGCTTTTCGGGATTATGGGAAGCACGCCCTGGATGAAGCTTGACAAAGTAAAATGGCTTTGTCCGGTACCTGGATATGACAGGCATTTTGCCATTACTGAGCACTTCGGTATGGAGATGATCTCCATTCCCACCGATGAGAATGGACCCGATATGGATCTGGTGGAGCAGTATGTGAATCATGATCCGTCAGTGAAGGGAATCTGGTGTGTGCCCGCCTACTCCAATCCGGGCGGTATCGTTTATTCTGCTGAGACAGTAAAGAGATTTGCTGCATTGAAGCCCGCCGCAGCCGATTTTCGCATTTTCTGGGACAATGCCTATGCCATCCATACCCTTTATGACGATGAGGATCCGGGCCTTCTGAACATCCTTGAAGAGTGTGCCAAGGCTGGTAATCCGGATATGGTCTATCAGTTCTGTTCCACCAGCAAGATTACCTTCCCGGGAGCAGGTGTTGCCGCCATGTCAGCATCACCTGCCAATATAGCGGACATCAAATCCCAGATGAAGTGGCAGACCATCGGTCATGATAAGATCAATCAGCTGAGGCATGTTCGTTTCTTCGGGGATTTCGACGGACTTAAGGCCCATATGAGAAAGCATGCGGATGTGATCCGGCCTAAGTTTGAGGCGGTTCTCGCCATCCTCGACCGAGAGCTTTCCGGCCTGGGAATCGCGGAATGGACCAGGCCCAGAGGCGGGTATTTCGTCTCTTTTAACGCCATGCCCGGGTGTGCAAAGAACATCGTGGCCAAATGTAAAGAGGCCGGCGTGACCATGACCGGTGCCGGGGCTGCTTATCCCTACGGGGAGGATCCACAGGATTCCAATATCCGTATTGCGCCCACGCTTCCCCCTCTTTCCGAGATCGAGGAGGCCATCAGTCTCTTCTGTATCTGTGCCAGACTGGCAGCAGTGGAGAAATTATTGGCTTAGACTGGCAGCAGTGGAGAAACTTCTCGTTCTTACTGGCGGCAGTGGAGAAACTGCCTGCTTGAAATAATTGGGAAGATGTTGTAATATCAAAGATTGTAGGAATAAAAAATATCAGTTTATGACACTAAGGATAAATCGTAACATTTATTCTTAGTGTTTTTTTGCGCGGAAAGGATTAAAAGGATCAAATATGGAAAATACCACCATCAGAGATATTGTCAGAGCATGTGGAGG
>JBGUIF010000081.1:0-7327 GCA_045112755.1 Anaerobutyricum sp. | reverse complement strand
GACCAGGGGTGAAGGCCGGTACATCTTGTAGAAGTCCTGGATCTCCTGGGGAATTGGCACGAAAGCCGTCTCATCGTCCAGTTCCTGGGCCACCAGTTCCTCACAGAAGACCGGCTCAAGGTCCTGTGCCGTCATGGGCTGATGAGTCGCCGGATTCAAAAGCGGCGCCGGCTTTTTCTTCATGTCAGCCCGGACATTGTACCAGGACGACGGGATTTCATTTTCTTCCAAATAAATTTTATAGGGTATCTCTTTTGACATGGTTTCTCTCCTTTTTAAATACCTGCCGCTTTCAAACGGCATGATTACTTATGAGAAAACTGCTCCTAATCAAGATTATATTCAAAGTCGTGAGCGGCTTATTAAGCCTTATTCATTACTTTTCTCATCACAACAAGGGTTGCCAGCATCAGTACGATGGCAATGGGAAGTGCCAGAAAGGCATTCGGAATAAATCCGGCAATGATGTAGCTGACAAAGCTGACAGCAGCCACTGTCATAGCGTAAGGCAGCTGGGTTGATACATGGGTGACATGGTCACACTGAGCTCCGGCACTGGCCATGATGGTGGTATCGGAGATCGGTGAACAGTGGTCGCCGCATACGGCTCCTGCCATACAGGCGGACATACAGATTATGCCCAGAGGATTACTCAGCGGGAACACATCCAGGGTGATCGGAATCAGAATACCAAAAGTACCCCATGAAGTTCCTGTGGCAAAGGACAGGAAGCAGGCAATCAGGAAAATGATTGCCGGCAGAAGCATCTGGAACCCTCCGGCATAGTGCCTTACCACATGTTCTACGAAAACTTTCGCTCCCAGAGAATCTGTCATAGCCTTCAAACTCCAGGCGAAAGTCAGAATCAGAATGGCGGGAACCATGGCCCTGAATCCTGCGGGGATACATTCTGCCATTGTCTTAAAAGGCACTACCCTGCGGATCAGGAAATAAATCATGGTAATTACCAGCGTCACGGCGGAACCGAGCATCAGACCTACGGATGCATCCGCATTGGAAAATGCTTCCACAAAGCCCGTCCCTGAGAAGAAACCGCCGGAATAAATCATACCAACAACACAACCCACAATGAGAACAATGATCGGGAGGATCAGGTCCATGACCTTTCCTTTCGGATTCTCTTCCATTACCGTAGAGGAGCCGGGGTCTCCGGCACCAGAGAAAATATCTCCCTTTTCTTTGGCATTTTTCTCATGGACTGCCATGGGACCGTAGTCCATGCCGGTGAGGGCCAGGAATACCATCATGATAATCGTCAGAATCGCATAGAAGTTGTAGGGAATGGCCTTGATAAAGAGATACAGACCATTGCCTTCGTCCACATAGCTGGACACAGCCGCCGCCCAGGAAGAAACCGGGGCGATAATACATACAGGCGCTGCCGTGGCATCGATCACATAGGATAGCTTGGCCCTGGAAATCTTGGCGTCATCGGACACGGGACGCATGACAGAACCAACGGTAAGACAGTTAAAATAGTCGTCGATGAAGATAATGACACCCAGGGCAATGGTCGCCAGCTGGACTCCTGCCCTGCTCTTGATGTGCTCAGTGGCCCAAAGGCCGAAAGCCGCTGACCCGCCTGCTTTATTCATGAGGGCCACCATGATTCCGAGAATAACAAGGAATACCAGGATACCTACATTGTAGGAGTCAGACAGAACGGATACGATTCCATCGTTAAATACGTGGAGGAGTGTTCCCTCAAAACTGAAATTTGAGTAGAGGACGCCTCCCACACAGATTCCAATGAACAGAGAGGAATACACCTCCTTGGTCAGCAGTGCCAGCCCGATGGCAATCACCGGCGGCAGCAGAGCCCACGGAGTGGCATAAAAGTGACTGGTCACTTCCGCCGCTTCTTCCTCCGCGGCCAATACATTCACGGACATAAGCATCAGCATGCACATCCCCGAAGCCAGGAAAGCCATGTGTTTTTTCCAATGTTTCAGGTTACTGAATAAAGATTCTCTTTGCATAAGCCTTTCTCCCTTTTGATTATATCTTTATTATATTATACCGGCCGGTCAATCACTCCGTCCCGGAAAATATCTTAGAAGCTGCCTTTTTATTGCACTACAGTGCAAAAGTGTATCGGCAAAAAGTACACGGGCACAATTATGAAGCCAGCATAAGCGTGCCCGCTGTAAAAATCCCTTATAAAATACTCAGTAAAACGCTGCCTTTTTCAACGGTTTTTACCAAGCTGTAATTGTGATATATTCTATCATAATTCCCAGTCCTGTGCAACCGGTCATCCTGTCTGTGCCTCTGGATCCCTGCTGCATTTTCCGCAGACTGCCGTCAAGGTGCCGGCAAACATTTTGCACAGGCGGACAGAATGTTCCGTGATATCATAGTTCATATCCTGGATGAGCCAGTCGATAATCTCTCCGAACATTACACTCTTTAAGAAACTGATGATATACCGAAGGTCCTCTTCACTGACATGTCTGGCATAATCTCTGGAACTGATATAACCCCTGGTGACATGTTCACAGATTCTCATAAGCTGCTTTTCGTAAAAGCGGCCATTGCTGGAACAATAGATGTTGTAGAGAACTTTTTTGTTCCTGGCCAGCTCTTCCAGGGCCATGCGGACACAGTCTTCCATGGCGGCATCCTGAGGAAGGGTCTTGATCACATCATCAGCAATCTCCACCACAATCTCTTCCAGCAGGGAAGGAATATCCTGAAAATGATAATAAAATGAATTTCTGTTTACGCCGCAGTCCTCTACGATCTCCTTAACCGTAATCTGAGATATGGACTCTTCCGAAAGAAGTCGGAGAAAAGACCGTTTTATTTCTCTTTTTGCGAAGGGGGCCATCCTGACTGATCCTTTCTGTAAAATCTAAAAAATGCTGTTAAATGCTGTCTTTATTGCTTTCTATCTGATTACTTCTTCTGAATATCTCATAACTTTTAACAGTGTTTTCAAATCAGTGAGCGCATCGCCTGTCTCCAGAGAATGGTTGCCCCCCTCTGTCAGGTGCAGAGGTACTTTAAAGCGATCTGCCAGGGCTGCCAAAGTCTCTGTATCTGCCCAGGGATCCGCAGTCCCGTGGAAGGCCACACCGGAAATCTGGCTGATTCCATCCTCCCCGGCCAGATAAAAGGTCTCCGGCAGGGGTGTGTACATCAACTGAAATGGTTTCAGACGGTGCTCTGCTGCATAGTGGACGGCCACGGCAGTACCGATACTCTTGCCTATAAACAAGATGCGGTCATAAGCCGAAAAATCCAAATCTGTCAATATAGTCTCCGCCTGGTCTGCCGCAGTTTCCAGGGCCTGTCTCATCTTCTGCTCTGATCCCCTGATCCTTGGCGGGAAATTCTTATAAGGTACCTCCCGGATCTCATAACCTGCCTCTTTGGCCAGTTTTCTACTGTAATACAAAAGAGGCTTGTCTGAATGATAACCTATTCCAGGAAAGATTACTGCAATTTTACTCATTACTTTTCCCCATTTTACTGTCGTCCATGTTTGTTATTCCTAATATACCATAATTGATAACTTCTGCCCACAATAATTTAGGACTGCACCTTACTACAAGGCACAGCCCCCAAAATAAGAGATTCTGAAATTGTCATTTTATATTGTGCATGCAGATTCAGGTCAGAGCCTGAAATCGGCAGTTTACGTCAAAGTCCCTCAGGTTTTTCTATCTGATAGTCTGACCAGGATGTTCCCTGAGATGCTCCTGTTATATCCGCCTGGTCTGAATAATTTTCAACAGTGATGGTGTAAGCACTGTCGCCCTTCACATATACTTTACCGTCACTGTCCTTTATGGTCACAGTCTTTCCCTCAGCATCAAGAATGGTTCCTTCACTGTAAAGATTCGTCAGGCTGCTGTCCCCGGTCACGGTCCAGCTGCTGTCCTTCGTGAGGTAAATGCTGCAATAACCGGAACCGCCATTCCCGGCATTGATCTCATCGTCTTTTACTGCTCCGGTCAGGGATGATCCTTCTGTGATGTAGAAATCCAGCTGACTGATGCTGTCCCAGAGTACATCGCCTTCCATCTTCTGGCTGACAGCTGTGAACTGACAGTCCGCACCATTAGCGCCTGTCTGCCCCCATCCCCTCTGATTGCTGTTCCCTGTGCATCTCAGAAAATAGTCATTTTCATCGGCATATGTAATATCCACATTATTCAATATAAAAGTGGACTCCGTGTTGGTGGTATAGAACATACCGCCGTTCCCGGCTTTGAGACTGCCTCCACTCATTTCAAAAGTGGAATTCCCTTCTTCGGAATCCCCTGACATACTCTGGTATAAAATGACATTCCAGGTATTGTCATTCTGTTTATCATCACTCATATTTCCAGTGAGATTGGTATCAAATAATCTGAGACTGTTGAACCCTTCAATGCAGACTGCCTCTGACCCGTTGGCTGTCAGCTCTGCATTGTTGACTGTGATATCTGCAGTACAGTATACCGCTGGTGATCCCACGCCATTGCTGGTATAACTTCCACCGTCCACAACCATGGTGCCGCCGCCACGATCACTGCGGATGGCTGCCGCGGACTGTCCATTCGTCACTGCTGTCACATCCCAGGCATAAAGAGTGCCGCCTCCGGCAACGTGGATGCCCCCTGAGGTATCCTGACTGGTAGTGATCTTAGTGTCTGCCACATAAGCAGTGCCTTTTTCATAAGCGAAGACACCTGCGCCGCCAGCGGAATCTGTATAAATGGTACCTCCTTTGATGACAGCAGTTCCATCTGTCACCAGAGCTGCCGCTCCCACGCCGTAAAAGCTGGCCTGATCTCCGCCGCTGCTGTCCTGTGACTTTCTGCTTATTGTGGGATTGGTGAGACTGACCTTTGCTCCGCTGTCCACCAGGACAGCATTCTCGTCCGTGCCTGTGGATTCATAGGCCTCCCCATTTGTTTCTGCATTTTCAGAGAAAGTTTTGACCGCTGTGTAAATAACGGGAGCCTGGGACTGGCCGCCCGGGGCGCCCTGACCTTCGCCAAATGACATATCCATGATAGTGATTTTTGCTGCCGAACCATCATCATTTAGAGTAACTTTTACCAGGGTTCCCTCAGCGAGATCTGACAGGGAAGCTGTCTCTGTCTGCTCTTCGGGCCTCTGACCTTGCTGATTATTGGCTGGGACTTCCTGGTTATTGCTTTCTGTCTCATTCTGGCTGCTGCCCTCTGTTTCATTCTGGCTGCTGCCCTCTGTTTCATTCTGGCCGCTGCCTCCTGGACCGCCTGAAGGATGGGAAGTCTTTTCTATCACAGTATCATCTGTCACAGTAATCTTCTGTGTCTCTCCGGTCAAATCCAGAAAATCAGAGGCGGAAGGGCCCGTCTGGTCAGGCTTGTCCATGGAAGAATCTGGCTCTGATCCCTTTTGAGATCCACCATCCATAGGACCATTTCCCCCCGGACCGCCTGCCGGCTCTTTCATGGTACCGGACTGAATGCTGATCCCATCTTCATTCACCGTATCCACAATACCATAAACAATGTTTTTCTCCTCCTTCTGGCCGGATTGCTCCTGACTGCCGGAGGCCGTTTTCTCTACTGCTGTCGTCGAAGCAGTCTGAGATCCATCTGCTGCGGCTCCACAGCCTGCCAGCATGGAAAGTCCCATCGTCATACTTAAGAAGAAGGCTGTACCAATGTATCTTTTCCTCATGATTGACTCCTCCCTTTAAATTTTAAATAAAAAATAACTGCCGGAAGTTCTCACAGCAATTCGTGAATTAACTATCTGGCAGTTATATTATTAACAAAATTTGAAAAACTTGTGGATAAAAAAAGAAGGAATTGTGAACCCGCTGTTTCCATTATTTCTTTTTTGTGAACGCGCTCTTCACCACATCCCAGAAGGTGAGGGATCTGACCATATGGTCGGAGGGAATATATTTATTAATCGCCTTGAGAACGATCTTGGGTTTTTTAGCCGCAAAGGCATAGTCCCCGTTTTTTTTCGTTCTGATGACAAACCTGGGTATATACCTGCCGCCCAGAATTACCGAGGCAATCACATAGTTCACCTCTTCCCAGGGTATCTGGATAAAGTCCTTTACGTTCCTTTGATTATAGAATTCAAATCCCTTGTCGCCGATCATAATCTGCCCGTAAGCATTTAAATCATGGAAGGCTGTTGCCTTCACCACCATGTCCACTTTGGTATTTAAAGACTGGACTAGGCCGGGTGTGACTTCTTTCGCCATAATATCAGACTCCTCTCACTGAACCAATACCACAATACTATCAAAGGCCCGGATAAACCGGGCCCTTTGAAATCCTTTGAAATCTGTGCCGTCCGCAGCGGACAGCGCTGACTCATCTCTTATAACAGTCCAACTACGTGGCCAAGGATACCAACGATGAACAGAGCGATGATAATGATGATCGGAGAAACGTTCTTCTTCAATAACCACATACATAACAGTGTTAACAGCAGCGGAACAAATCCTGGGATCAGAGAATTCAGGTTGTCCTGCAGTGTGGTAACCTTATTGGGCTCCAGAGAAAGGCCTCCGGCATACTGGGAAAGTGCCTGATGGATACCTTCGGATCCTTCAGGAAGCTTATTCCAATCAATGTAAGCACCTTCGGAAAGGGTTACATTGGATACTACCGGTACGAAATTAATACTTACCCAACGCTCTACAAGAGCACCAAGGATGAACATACCAAGGATGGAAGCACCCTTTGTAACTTTCTTTAAAAGACCACCGGAAAGGTCCTCTGTGATCTTCATACCTACTTTGTAGCCGAATTCCTGTGTATACCACATGAAACCGAAACGGATTACATTCCATAATACGAAGAAAAGGATTGGTCCAAGGATGTTTCCTGCCATGGCAAGAGAAGCACCTAAAGCACCGAGGATCGGACGTACTGTGAACCAGAATACAGGATCACCAACGCCGGCCAGCGGTCCCATCATACCTACTTTAACACCCTGGATTGCGGAATCTTCTACTTCTGCGCCGTTAGCTTTGTCCTCCTCAAGAGCGAGAGTAACGCCCAGGATCGGGGAAGCAACGTAAGGATGTGTGTTGAAGAACTCAAGATGTCTCTTTAAAGCAGCAATCTGGTCTTCTTTCGTTGTGTATAATCTCTTGATCGCCGGGATCATTGCGAAACACCAGCCACCATTCTGCATACGCTCATAGTTCCAGGAACCCTGAAGGAAGGTAGAACGTAATGCCACGGAAAAACGATCATTTTTCGTTAATTGAATTTTATCTGCCATTATCTCTTACCTCCTTATTCGTAGTCATCCAGGATGTCTCCGAGAGGATCACCTGTGCCGGCGCCTGCTG
>JBGUIF010000080.1:0-15808 GCA_045112755.1 Anaerobutyricum sp. | reverse complement strand
CTTGACAAAAACTTGTAAAGAGGTGTACATTACTTAACTATAGAGGCAAAGGCGTCTTGAAGATCATCTTCAAGGCGTCTTTTCTATTTCCCTGGTACAGCTGTAATGAAGGGCTAATGAAGTCATCCCACAAAGGCGTGGTTCTTTTGTAGGATGACTTTTTTCATTGTTAAGAAAGGAGATTTTTTATGACAAATGAGATAATGAAAATTCTGGATGGTGAAATCTTTTCTGTATGGTTTCTGATAGGGGCTGCCTTCGTTTTCTGGATGCAGGCAGGATTTGCCATGTGCGAAGCAGGCTTTACCAGAGCAAAAAATGCCGGAAATATCATCATGAAAAACCTTATGGATTTTTGTATAGGTACCGTGATGTGGTTTATCTGTGGGGCATCTTTCATGCTTGGAAAAAATGTGCTGAATGGATTTTCCGGAGGCTTAAGTTTTGATGTATTTACTCATTATAGCAGTTTTGATTATTCTGCTTTTATTTTTAATCTGGTCTTTTGCGCTACAACCGCAACCATAGTATCTGGATCCATGGCAGAAAGGACAAAGTTCTCCAGCTATTGTATCTACTCTGCAGTCATTTCCGCTATCATCTATCCCATCGAAGCCCATTGGACATGGGGCGGCGGCTTTCTGGCTCAATGGGGATTTCATGATTATGCGGGTTCCAATTGCATTCATATGGTTGGGGGAATCTGTGCCATGATTGGTGCGTGGATGCTCGGACCCAGAATTGGAAAGTTTGAGAAAGATAAAAATGGAAAGGTGACAAAGGTAAATGCATTTCCGGGGCACAATCTGGTAATCGCAGCATTGGGTGTATTTATTCTCTGGCTTGGCTGGTATGGATTTAATGGTGCCGCGGCTACGGATGTCCCGACTTTGGGCTCTGTTTTTCTCACTACAACGGTTGCACCGGCAGTAGCAACAGTGGTATGTATGATCTTCACATGGGCCAGATATGGAAAACCTGATGTATCCATGTGTCTTAACGCATCACTGGCTGGCCTGGTAGCTATCACTGCCCCTTGTGATGTAGCTGATTGTGCAGGCGCTGCTATCATCGGTGCGGTTTCAGGACTCCTGGTGGTTTTCGGCATCTGGTTTAACGATCATGTCAGCCATGTAGATGATCCGGTGGGTGCTGTGGCAGTCCATATGTTGAACGGTATCTGGGGAACTATTGCCGTAGGACTTTTTGCAACAGAGACTGCCCCGGGGGTTTCCGTTGCCGGCATTGGGGAAGGACTATTCTACGGAGGAGGCTTTACCCAGTTGGGTAAACAGTTGGGCGGAATGTTAATCACCGCTCTTTGGGCTGTGGTCACCATCTATCTCGCCTTCCTCATAATCAAGAAGACGATAGGTCTTCGTGTATCTGAGGAAGAAGAAATCACCGGTTTGGATACGGTAGAGCACGGTTTGCCTTCCGCCTATGCAGGATTTGCGATTATGGATGTCTCTAACTCCATGATGAATATCAATGAGAACACCAACTTAGGAGAAAATGAATACGAGGCAGCATCAGAGGCAAAACGTAAGGCAGCTGTCCCTGTTATCAGAGAAGATCAAACAGGAATTCCCGAAATCTCTTCAGGTATGTCCAAAGTAGTTATCATTGCAAAGCTTTCAAGATACGATAAACTCAGAGAAGCATTAAATGACCTGGGTGTGACCGGAATGACAGTCACTCAGGTTATGGGTTGTGGAATCCAGAAAGGTTCAGGAGAACGATATCGTGGAATTGAACTGGATTCGACCCTGCTACCAAAGGTCAAGCTGGAGGTCGTCGTGAGTACAATCCCTGTAGACAAGGTGATTGAAACAGCAAAAAAAACCTTATATACAGGGCATATAGGTGATGGAAAAATATTTGTTTACCCTGTCAGCCGGGTGGTGAAGATCAGAACCGGCGAAGAGGATTTTGCCGCATTACAGGATGTGGAATAGACAGGACAGGTATATTCAAAGGAGATTCAGATTTATGGAACTATTGATGGACTCCCAAAAGATCCACGAGGAATGTGGTGTGATCGGTATTTATTCACCTGCAGGAGATACGGTGACAAAGGATATCTATTACGGACTCATAGCCCTGCAACACAGGGGGCAGGAATCAGCAGGCATCTCAGTCTCGGATACAGATGGGCTGAAAGGCAATATGGAAACACATAAGGGTATGGGCCTGGTAAGCGAAATCTTTACCGGTGAAGAAATCAGTAAACTCAGAGGAAATATCGGGGTTGGTCATGTAAGGTATTCTACGACAGGAGAAAGCAATATAAAAAATGCACAGCCTATTGCCATGAATTATATAAAAGGCAGTCTAGCTCTGGTTCATAACGGTAATATCATAAATGCACAGGAATTAAAAAAAGAACAACTATATCGCGGACAAGCACACTTTTCAACTTCTGATACCGAAGTGCTGGCTTATGAAATCATCAGTGAGAGAATACACACGGAAACGATTGAAGATGCTATAAAGATAACTTCCCGAAAAATACGAGGAGGCTACGCCTTAATCGTGATGAGTCCCAGAAAACTGATTGCAATAAGGGATCCTTTAGGGATCAAACCCCTTACTCTGGGGAAGAAAAAGGATGCATATATCCTGTCTTCAGAAAGTGCAGCTATCGAATCTATAGGCGGCAATTTTATCAGGGATATTCAGCCCGGGGAGATTGTGTCAGTCACAAAAGACGGAATACAAAGTGATACGTCCCTTTGCCGGAAAAAGAAAGCACATTGTATCTTTGAATATATCTATTTTGCCAGAACCGATTCCATCATGGATGGGATCGGTGTCCGCGATGCCAGATTCAGGGCTGGCCAGGCACTTGCTTCAAGGGATGCTGAGGAATTAAAGAAAGAGAAGACCAGATGTCCTGATTTTTCCAACCGAATCGATCTTGTGGCCGGTGTCCCGGATTCCGGCCTGGTGGCTGCAGAAGGATATGCATTTGAATCAGGAATCCCTTTGGCTTCTATCTTTCACAAAAATAACTACATTGGCAGGAGTTTTATCAAGCCCACGGATAAGGAGAGGAAAGATGCTGTTCAGATGAAACTCAGTGTATTGCAATCTGTAGTAAAAGGAAAAAGAATCCTCCTGATCGACGATTCCATTGTACGGGGAACGACCATGAATCAGATTATACGGGCTTTGAGAAAGGCGGGAGCCAGAGAAATTCATGTCAGAATCAGTTCGCCTCCCTTCTTATATCCCTGTTATTATGGTACAGATGTCCCTTCATCCCATCAGCTTATCGCCGCAGATCATTCTTCGGAAGAAATCTGTAAAAGAATTCACGCAGATTCCCTGGCTTATCTGAAGATAGAAGATTTCGGAAGAATGACAGGAAGCCTTTCTCTCTGTAAGGCATGTTTCGACGGGAACTATCCGATATAAGGATTAGTAATCAACAAAAAAACTCCCAAGAACTGTTTAACACTAGTTCTTGAGAGTTTTTTAAATTAACAGGGGATGAGAGAATCGAACCCTGCATCTCGACCTTGAAAGGAAGTCGATTTTGTTCGAACATATGTTTCTATTTGTTGATCTTTGTTGCGAAAAACCCTTTATTTATGCGGGTTTTTTCGATATCTGAATCGAATCCATTCAATCAAAATATTGTGATTATCTACGCCTGTAAAAGTGTTTTTTATTAGCAAATCATTAGAAATTGCTAATATCAGGCGGGAAGTATAAGGTAAAGCTCCCAGCTTATTACCGGCCACCAAACCTGTGTAATCGATCAGGAATGATGAACAATATGAAGATTGATTGGATGTGGATATTATATAATTTGACGCCTTACTTGTCTATTGGGTTTTGGCCATTTGTTTCTGTCCATCTAATATAGACCATCATAAAAGCCTATCATTTGTAAATAATCAGCCAACTTTAAAGTATTCTAAAAAAAAGTCCATCCTTTGATTAAAGGTCTATGATTAACCTATCTGATGAAGTTTGTTGACATTCTGCTTTCCTCCTGTTTCGGAAGTGCAATGCCGTGATTGGTTCCGGCCTCCTTCAGCTTAAGCAGCCATGCCATATTCCTTCCCAGATAACGCATGATCTGGAGGCCTTCTTCATCCTGTTTTACCTCATCAGGCGTATTTCCGTGAACCATGTTCCAATATCTGGAGGTTGCGATTGGCATCTGTTGATGTAAGAAATACTTATTCATCTGATCAAGTGCCGATGTGGTTCCGGCTCGTCTTGCAGAAACGACTGCCGCTGCTGGTTTGAACCGGAATGGATGGGGTTCCTGAGCCGAAGCGGAAAAGAAAACTCTGTCCATAAAGCTCATCAGGTTACCATTTATACCTGAATAGTATACGGGAGACCCAAAGATAAAGCCATCATAATCTGCAGCTAATGCCTTGAATTCATTGACCTTATCATCGAAAACACAGGCTTTCTTCTTTGCGCACTGATAGCAGCCGATGCACCCCCCAATGGACTTGTTTCCGATCCAGTAATAGTCTGTTTCTATCCCTTCCTGATTCAGTGCAGAAGCAACTTCTGACAATGCTGTAAATGTGCATCCCTTCCTGTGGGGACTGCCGATTACCAGTAATACTTTCATTACCTGTACCTCCTTAATATCCCTGCTCTGACAGCCAGTCATTCACCGTGCTCCTCACACTGTCCTGATCATTCTGTGCATCTGCTCCAGCGATGGCAAGTCCTTCTTCCACCGTACTATCCGGGCAGGCGGAGGAAAGTTTGCTGTCAAATCCAGACAAACCACTTCCCGCATGGGTCGAGAAGGGGATCAGGGTTTTCCCTGCCAAAGCATCTGTATTGTTCTCGAAGAAGGTATACATGATCATGGGCCAGTCTCCCCACCATACCGGTGCTCCGATAAAGATCGTCTTGTATCCGGACAGATCCGGAACCTCTCCTTCATAGGCAGGCCTGGCATTTTCATTCTGCTCCTGCTTTGCCACATCCGTCAGTTCATCATATGTGTAGGGATAATGATCATCCTCTGGAAGAATCTCAAAAGCATCCGCTCCTGTTTTCTCTACGATCATATCCGCAACGATTGCTGTATTTCCCTTGTCGATCACACCGACTTCGTATTGCTCTCCGGTTCGTGAGAAATATACCACAAGCGTATCACTTCCTGTAGCTCTATCATCGGATACCTTTTCATCCGTGCCAGTTTCAGATGGCTTCTGATTGTCTTCTTCAGCATCATCCTGAACTGGTTTTTCTGGTACAGATTCCTGCTGCTTTGAAGACTCATCTCCTGCCTTCCTGCTCACCTTTGTTTCATTGGAAGTGCCGCAGGCGGTAAAAGAAAGGATAAGGACAGCTGAAAATAAGATGGCCCCAAACATTTTTGATAATCTTTTCATTTCTGCCTCCTTATTCTTCCGGCTGAAGAGGTCCATAATAATAGCTTGCTGTAGCACCACCGTCCGTCAGGAAGGTGGATCCTGTGATAAAGGCTCCGGCATCACTCATCAACAGCTCTGCGATATTGGCCATCTCATCCGCAGTACCCGGCCTTCCTGCCGGACATTTAGCAAACATATTCTTATAGAAATCACCGCGGGGCCCGTTAAATTCATCAATAGCCAGGGGAGTTACAATGATGCCGGGAGCGATATCATTGAGTCTTGCCCCACGCTCTCCCCATTTTACGCACTCATACATCACACGTTTTTCATTGCAGCGTTTTGCCATCTGATAAGCGTGAAGGGTATCCCTGATCTTTTCCGGCCTAAGAATCTCTAAATCAAGTAGTTTCTCCGTAGGTGTGGTGGCAAGCTGCCTGTCCTCCTCCGGAGTCAGCTGGGGCATCCGCCATCCGGACTGACTGGAGATCGTCACACCGGCACCGCCTTCGGCGATCACTTTACCCACTTCCTCCAAAAGTACTGCCGTCCCGTAGAGGTCAACTTTTAAGATGGCTTCAATGGGTGCCTGGGAGGGGGATACGCCGGCTGCGTTCACCAGATACTTGATCTGTCCATATTCCTGTGCTTTGGCAATGATGGAAAGAATGGACTCTCTGGACGACAGGTCCATCTCGAAAGGCTCCACATCATAACCCGCATCATTCATGACCTTTGCAATCGCTTCCGCATTTTTTATGCTCTTATCTCCAAGAATGATCTTTTTCCCAAAACCGACTCTCCGGGCTATGGCCATACCAATCTGTCCTGCGCCGGTTACGATCATTACGTTTTTTTTCATCTTAAAAAACCTCCTTGAGTATTGATTTCAGTCTTACTATTCACGTACCCGCCATTCATCAGTACATGCTTTTCAGGATCTGTGCGAATTCCTCCACATAATATCCGGAATTATCCTTTTTCCAAAAGGCACAGTATTTCCGCCGGATCTGTTCCCCGTCCCGCAAAAGAGGGATTCTCTTAAGCGTTGCTCCAAAGAAAGAATCACTGTTGGTTCCCTCCACAGGCATGACGCCACGGTTCGAGACCACCATGACGCGGGCCGCCTGCAGGTTTTCTACAAACAGAAAATCTCCCCGGAATCCGATGATATCCCTGTAGAAACGCTGTTCTTCCTCTTCCTGCTCTTTGGATGCCACCAGGATGCAGGGAGTGTTTTTCAGGTCATCTACACTGACAGCATCCAGCTTGGCAAGGGGATTATGGGATGCCAGTTCGACAAAACTGGCGGTTTCAGTAAGCACCATGTTCTCATAAACATCCGAAAAAGCTCTCCTCTGGTCATTCAGAACAAGATCGATCTTTCCAAAGCGGAGTCCGTTGTACAGGTCTTCGTGATTGCCACTTGTCACAGTAAGCTTTACCGCTGGGTATTTTTCTGAGAAAGCGGCAATGGCGCGATTGAATTCATCACTGCTGTAAGTAGACAAAAATCCAAGGGACAATTCTGCAGCATCTTTTCTGTCGATCCGGACAGCCTCCCTGCATAATTGTTCCAGGTCCGCTGTAATGACAAGACTCTTTTTATAAAAATGTTTCCCGGCCTCTGTCAGTTCAAAGCTCCGGTTTTTCCTGGTGATCAGCTTCGCCCCAATCTCCTTTTCCAGGGTTTTTATGGACTGAGAGATGCCCGACTGGGAGATATGCATAAGGTCAGCTGCTTTCGTAAAGCTGTTTTCCTGAACGATGGTCTGAAAATGCTGTATCTGCCTCAGCAGCATAATACCTGCCTCCTTTTTTATATTACACTCTCCAGCTGATCTGTTAAAACGGGTCTCTGGAGACTGTCTATGCCTTTCTGTTTTTTCTGCGTGGCTTATTCAAAGGTTCTTGCCACATCCTCGAGCAGTTCCCGTATAGACAGATGCTGTGGACAGACTTTCTCGCATTTCCCGCATTTGATGCATTCAGAAGCCTTGCCATGTCCCCCGCCTGTGATGATGTTGTTATAGTAATAACCCGTATTCCAGTTATGGAATGCCTCATGGGCATTCAGGGAAGAGAACATATCCGGTATGCGGATCCCTTTCGGGCATTGGCTCTCTTCGATGCAATACCTGCAGGAAGTGCAGGGGATCAGATTCAATACTTTGAATATGTCACAGACCTTACGGACCGCTTCCATTTCTGTATCGGACAGGGGTTCAAAATTCTTCATGGCACTAATGTTATCTTCCATCTGTTCCATATCGCTCATGCCGGACAGAACCATGGCCATGTTAGGAAAGCTTGCTGCAAAACGAATGGCATAGCTGGCATTGCTTCCTCCATCCAATTCACGCAGGATCTTGTCTGCATCCGCCGGGAGATTGACAAGGCTGCCGCCTTTTACCGGTTCCATGACGACAACCGGCTTACCGTGCTTCTCACAGACTTCGTAGACTTTACGGCTCTCTACGGAAGCATCCTCGTAATCCACATAGTTAAACTGGATCTGGACGATTTCAATCTCCGGATGTTCCGTCAGAATCATATCCAGGACCTCTGCCTTATCATGGAAAGAGATGCCGAAGTGGCGGATCAGTCCCTCTTCCTTGAAGGCATAAGCCGTCTCGTAGGCCTTGCATCGCTTGAACTTCTGATAAATGTTTTTATCCTGAGCATGCATCAGGTAAAAGTCAAAATAATCCACCCCGCACCATGCCAGCTGTTTCTCGAAGAATGGACGTATGTCCTCCTGTTTGTTAAAATAAGGGGCGGTCAGTTTATTTGTGAGAAGAAAACTGAACCTGTCATATCTTTTTGCCACGCAGTCACGAATCGCGGTTTCCGATTGCCCATTGATATAACCGTGGGCTGTATCAAAATAATTAAAACCTGCATCGATAAAAGCATCCGCCATCCGGCTGAATTCTTTATAATCCACCTTTCCTGCCTTCATGGGCAGCCTCATGCATCCAAAGCCGAAATTTCCCCTGATCTCAGGAAAGAATCTGCTGTTTTCCATTCTTAATACCCTTTCTATTTCTTACCATGTGGAAGCCTGGGCTTTGGTAAGTTTCCATTCTCCCTGAACCTTCCTGGCATCAAACCTAAGAGCCAGTCTCCATGTATGCCTTCTGCCGCCGAATACCGCAGCGCTGACACGGGAATTCCCAGTCATGACTGCCTGATCTCCCTCGATGTCAACATCAATGTGGTCGGTTTGCTCCGAATAGTAGTTGAGGGTGCCATTCATAATGGCACGGATGTATTCCTCCTTACTCTGGTTCATCCCGGTCATATGGATGAGCACGAAGGAGTCATCATGCACACGCCTCAGTTCCTCCTCATCCTTAGCAACCATCGCAGCATACATGTCATGATATAGTTTTATGAGTTGTTCTCTGTCGTCCATGTTTTTACACCTGGGATTTAGCCCAGTCAGCCACCTTCTTTTCTGACCGGGGTGCGTCTGCGCCATGAACTGCCAGGCCTTTACCGAATGTGGCGCCTGTACAGATACGCTTTACATCTCTTTCGCAAGCTCCCAGTCCGCTGCCTTCATGGGTAACAAGGGTCATAACCTTTTTTCCGTTCCAATTAAGTCTCTCAATCTGAGAGTAAACAGCCATGGGGAAGGGGCCCCACCAGCAGGGTCCGCATATAAAGATATTATCATATTCTGCGATACTATCCAGATATTCCACCAATTCCGGACGTGCCTTCTGCTGCATTTCTGTTTTTGCCTCATCAATACATGCATAATAGTCTGCCGGATACTCTTTAACAGTCTCAATCTGGAAGAGATCACCACCCACTGCTTTCTGGATGAATTCCGCACAGATTTCCGTATTTCCTTTTGCCAGTTTCTTCACGCCGCCGTTCACATAGTTCTCGCCTTTTCTGGAATAATACATGATTAGATTCTTAGCCATTTTTATTTTCCTCCTTATGTCATCCTTTATGTACATCAAATGCGCCGAGCAGCATCTGTGCTATTCCATCTGCCTCAGGATCGTGGCTGCCTTTTCCGGTATCCATCTGCCGTATCTGTTCCATCTCGCTTTCGGAAAGCTCAAAATCAAAGATGTTCAGATTACCGGCAATCCGTCCCGGATTCGTGGATTTGGGAAGGACAATGATCCCTTCCTGTACCTCAAATCGTAAAATGATCTGGCCGGAATTCTTCCCATACTTTTCGGCCAGTTTTACAATTGTGGGGTTTTCAATCAGTTCTTTACTTCCATGGCCCAGGGGATACCATGCCTCGATCTTTACACCCTTTTCATCCATCAGTTTCCTGAGTTCCTTCTGCTGGAACAAAGGATTACATTCTACCTGATTCACAGCCGGAAGGGTGTCAAACTGTGGAATCCACTTGTTCCAGATCTTAGGCGTCATGTTCGACACGCCTATAGAACGGATCTTACCTTTCTTCTTTGCCTCCTCCAGGGCTTTCCAGGCACCCGTCACATCACCATAGGGCTGATGGAGCAGATAGAGGTCCATGTAGTCCATCTGAAGTTTATTGAGAGATGCCTCAATGCCTTTTTTTGCTGCTTCATAGCCGTAGTCCTGCAGCCACAGCTTACTGGTAATGAAGAATTCTTTCCTCGGGATGCCACTGTCTTTCACTGCACGCCCGAGATCCGCCTCATTAAAGTAAGCCGCAGCACTGTCAAAATGACGGTATCCTGCTTTGATCGCCTCTGTAACCGCATCATAAGTCGGTCCATTGGGCTCGATCATGAACACGCCAAAACCGATCGCCGGTATCTGATTTCCGTCGTTTAACATGAAATTCATCATCTCTACATACCCCCTTAAAACTGTGCCTTAGCCCATTCCTGGATTCTGGTCCTACTGGATTCAACCTGTGTTCCGGGTACGGTCAGTACATTTGCCATAATTCTTATCCCTCCTTATCCTTTTTGACAGGGGATCCTCCAAAGACCCCCGACATATCCATGTGTTCCAGTTTATCATCCAACGCAGCCACTTCATCTTTCGTGAGTGTGATGTCTGCTGCGCCAAAGTTCTCCTTAATACGTTCAGTCTTTCGTGAACCGGGGATTGGTACAATATAAGGCTTTTTGCAAAGCATCCAGGCAAGCGAGATCTGTGCAGGAGTTGCTTCTTTCTCTGCTGCCATACTTCTGATCAGGCTCAGCAGTTCTTTATTGGCCTCATGTCCTTCCTCCGAATACTGGGGCATGACATTTCTGTAGTCCCCCTCTTCAAACTTGTCATCTTTCCCGAAAGCGCCGGAAAGAATTCCATTAGCCAGCGGGGAGAATGCCACATATCCCACATTCAGGTCTTCCAAAACGGGGAACAGGTCTTCATGCCAGCGTGCCATCATGGAATAACGGTTCTGGATACAGGTTACCGGACATACTGCATGCGCCCTGCGAAGGTATTCTTCATTTGCCTCTGATATACCCCAATGAAGGATCTTGCCTTCTTTCATCAGATCAGACATGACTTCGGCAACCGCTTCCGGTTCCACTTTAGGATCGATCCGGTGCTGATAATACAGATCCACATAATCTGTTCCAAGTCTCTTCAGGCTGCTGTCGATGGAGGCGCGTATCGTTTTCGGATCAGAGTCCATGACCAGGGTTCGGTTTTCGTGTCTGACACCGAACTTGGTAGCTATCTTGATTTCGCTGCGGATATCTTTAAGCGCTTGCCCGACCAGTTCCTCGTTGTATGCGGTGCTCCCATCTTCCCGCTCTCCAATATAACATTCTGCCGTATCAAAAAATGTGTATCCCAGATCTGCAGCCTGGCGGATAGCCGCAGTCGCTTCTTCTTCATCTGTCGGCCCGCCGTAAGCATGGGTAAAGCCCATACATCCAAGACCGACTGCGGATACCTTAAGTCCGTTTCCAAGAATCCTTAATCTGCTCATATCTATGCCTCCGTTTCTGCTGCTTTGTTGACGCAGGCAAGGGCATTCAGACTTCTAGGATAGCCAATATATGGAAGACACTGTGAGATTACTTTGATAAGAAAGGTCTTATCATTCCCAACCTTCATATTCCCTGCTGCATGGGCTGTCAGCTGAGGTTCACATCCTCCCTGGGCAGTCAGAAAGCAGAAGGTGATCATCTCACGCTGGGCATAGGAAAGGCCTGTCCTGGTATAGTAATCACCAAAGCAGTTATCCGCCAGCCAGTAATTGATATGCCTTGATTCTTCCGGGCCGGACTTCCAGAAATCCCTCATCCCTTCTCCAAAGATGTCTACCTGGGCCTGGCTGCCAAGCTCCCGACGGTTGTCCATGGTAGAGGTTGCCTGACCTGTGAGCGGCAGTTTGATCCCTCTTTTTTCCAGAATAGTATTTGTGGCAGTCAGGAAGGGGAATACACGCCCGATCCCCAAGTAAGCCACCGCCTGGTATACCATTTCCTTGATCTC
Source organism: Anaerobutyricum sp. (assembly GCA_045112755.1). Classification (GTDB taxonomy): domain Bacteria; phylum Bacillota; class Clostridia; order Lachnospirales; family Lachnospiraceae; genus Anaerobutyricum. The sequence continues at coordinate 4,019 of JBGUIF010000080.1, read as the reverse complement.
TACAGGCGTAAGACCAAAGTTCATGGCGGCAGGTACAAGTTTTTCATATTCTTCGATCCCCTGACATCCGATCAGTGTGGCAAGGATCGCCATCCACCTGGTCTTATCATCAATCCCCTGTCCGTCCTGGTTGATCACCTCGTCAAAGGCAAAATTGTCAAACCTCTCTATAAACTCCGGATCGGTTCTGAGAAAATCAGACTCATAACCCGGAAACATCTTTTCATGGTAATCTTTTGCAAATGCAGTAATCGACATAAAAAAGCCTCCCAATTCGTCAATTTTGATTCAAATACCGGTTCTGTTAATATTATAAAGATACCCGGAATTTCAATCAATTCGAATTCAGAGGTTTTCGGATAAGTATGAGTAATGCGATTTCGGATTCTCTTTAGTGCAAATATTGATAATAGTTTTTCTGATTTTTCTTCCCCAAATTCCTCTATGATATCTGAAACCGAAATCTTATTCATATCTTTAACTGCATCATACACCTCTCTATACACAGCCTTCATTTATTTTGAAGTCGGACTTCGTAAAGAAGATATATCTACTTTGTCTCGAGCGTCTGTCATTCTTTTAATATTATTAGATAAACTGTTTTGGATCAGATGATAAAACTCCAAATAGTCATTTATTAAAACTTCCCACACCGAAAAGGTGTGCAGAACCTTGAAAATTCAATAATGTAGGCAATTAAAAAGGCATACTATTCTATGACATAACAAATACTTAATACAGCAGTGACAGAATTCGAATATGAATTATTAATCTATATTCCCAGCCTGAACAACAAACCTCCCATCTTCCGTATGGGAGGTACAGGTGGACAGCGTGATCATCCTCCTATTCTCCGAAGGACTCATTCGGGTCTTCTTCTGAGATTTCCTGATCTGCCCATCAAGAAATTTCCTGCGTTCTTTTGAAACAGATTGATCAACGGTATAGACGTCTTTATCATTTTTCACACTGATCTCCCTGAAAGCAAAAATGGTATATTCGTATGCATCATCTGGTGTAATGATCCAGATCTTCGGATGCTTCTTATAATCTGCTTTCCCGTTATATTCCACATCATACAGTTTCTTTAGGTGTCCAAACATCTCACCGTTCTTTAGGTTATGTCCATAGATGATACTATTGAAACTGCTGAAGTCAGGCTTACAAAATGCATCAAGGAAGATTGCCCCGACATAGCTGTCCTTTCCCCTGAAGGTTTTGTGGAGATAGGTTGAATTATCTTTGGCCTGGACGATGGGATAGTTGATCTCTGTATCCGGGATGTAGATCCAGCCGACCACATCCGGGTTGATCTTTCTTAATGCATCAAAGTCTACCTTTATCGGGCATTTTGCCTTCTTGTTTCCTTCCTTGTCGTTATGGTCATCTTTCCGGTTATCAAATTCATTTCTATCAATATGATCTGTTAGCTTATCATACTCCTTTTTTCCATCATGATAAATGCGGTAATAACCATACAGTTTCCATGCTGAAAATAAGCCTGCCAAAAGGCAGGCCAGAAAAACGATAATGATCAAAAACTTTTTCATCATTCCTCCTACTGTTTATCCATAGATTTTGCCAGTGCCGTAAGCAGGGCTGCCATCTCCGGATTGGCCAGTACTCTCTGCAGCAGTCCGGGGTCGACTCCCTCCGGAATCTCCATGACTGGTTTATCATCAGCTGTAGATGTGGATGAGGCATGGCCTGCAGCTACCGGATCCTGATCCTCCTATGATCAGAAGATTCATATTGGATAATGCATCGAATCCTATCGATATATTTTTGCTGATCACTGTATTCCTCATCGTATCCGGGTCTGCCAGTTCTTTACGCATAGAAGACAGCTCTCCCCAGTCTGCAGTACCATGCTCTTTCCCGAAATGGTAATCCCGGTAATAAGTCAGGAAATAGGAGATCCCCATCAGCCACAGGATCAGTCCGGTACCCATGACCATGGGGATCTTGTCATTCCACCAGGGGTGGAACGGGTGTAAAAGAATATATTCTAATTTTTCTCCGTAATTCAGGATATTTACATCAGAGAATGTAAATAGGCCGGATATGAAATAGGTTCCAGCCAACATAAACAATAAAACAGAATACAACAATCCCCAAGGGATTCTCTTCTTTACAATCATAATTAATTCCAGCTCCTTTTGATCCAAAGAAAAAGCCATCTACTGATTCTTAGTAAATGGCCTCATTGAAAGATAACTATGCTTGTTTATACTTTAATTTGGTATGCGGCAAACTCCTCGCTCTCCCCAGATTCCTTGCGTCATGGACCCGAATGCAGATGACAATTTCTCTCGATGATCTTTATTAACCGCCATCGCCAAATAATCACCTATATCACCTGCATATCTATCCCGCATATGGTTCTCAGGCTCCTTTCGTATTATAGAGCAAAATGTATGATCAAACCGGCAATCATGCAAACAGCCACTGCTATTATTTCACCGATAAAGAATCCCTTGATGTGGAACCAGTAATCATGATAATCACGAATCATGTCTTCAGTCAATCTCTTTTCATTCGTTTATCAATGATTTCATCATGACAACAGCTCCCATCTGACAGATCCGAATGTCTGATGAATATCACATGCCTTGGCAGATTTTCATAAGATGTCGTATCAGTCATACAGAAAATTTTACACAAACTCCTGATACCGTATGTCTCAAACATTTCAATATAAACGCATTTCGAAATACAGTATTCTATTTTCCTTTCTGAAACTCTGAAATAGTCATACGTCAGACTACCGTCTTTCACACGTTTATCATGATCCGAAATGTTCCATTTTCGTGCGATCTGATATGCGTTCGGCATCCTGTCAATGCATTGCAGCAATCGTTTGAAGAAGTTTCTTCTCGCACTGAAGCCACTGTTGATGATATCTATGATCTGAGAATCAGATAGATCATAATGTTTCAGTCCAAGGCACATAGCAATTACCGCATAAACGTGTACAGCATTTGTTGAAGGGTAAACTGAGACTTATTTACGTTTTTGATATTTACCAGTTCTCATATCTTCTCTGTTCATTTATTGCTTCGATCTTCCTCATTTCTTCTTCAGACAGTTCGAAGTCGAAAAGATCATAATTCTCTGCAATATGTTCAGCATTGGATGAACCCGGAATCGCTATATAGCCATCCTGGATATGCCACCTGAGAATGACCTGGGCAGATGTAACATCGTGCTCATCGGCTATTTTAGTTATCGTTTCATTATTAAAGTTTTCCGCAGTATGTCCTCTTCCGCCAAAAGGATACCATGACTCAATTACAATCCCATACTGCTTGACATATTCTTGCAGGTCTTTGTTTTGGTAATATATATGGTTCTCATTTTGTATCACCGCAGGAGTGATATTCGCAAACGACAACACCTCATCAACCTGCTCTTTCGTATAGTAGTTCGATATACCTATGGAACGAAGTCTGCCATCTGCTACCGCTTCCTCCATCGCCTTATATACACCTTCATCATCTGCACCAGGCTGATGGATCAGCAAAAGGTCGATGTAATCTACATTTAGATCTTTGATCGCATCATCAATAATTCCTTTTGCTCGTTCATAATCCCCACCATATATTTTGCTGGTGACAAAGACATCTTCTCTTGTAACGATTCCTTCGTCAATTGCCTTTTGAAGGCCACGGCCTACACCCACTTCATTTCCATAATATCTGGCTGTATCAATCAGCCTCATACCAACTTTCAGAGCCTGATAAACAGACTCCTCTGCTTCTTCATCAGAGAGTGTCCATGTACCCAGCCCAATAATCGGCATTTCATATCCGCTGTTCAGTTTCACTGTTCCTTTCTCAAAATCAAACTTTTCTGTTTCCTGTATTTCAACTTGTGACTCTTCTTGTTGTTGTATATCTGAACCTTGCGGTACCGCTTCTTTTGTTCCGCATCCGATTACGAAAAAGGAGATCAGCAGAGCAATGCCATGTATTGAAAATCTTTTTATTATTGATCTGTCCATACACTACCTCGTCAAA
>JBGUIF010000079.1:0-8639 GCA_045112755.1 Anaerobutyricum sp. | reverse complement strand
TGACTGTTCCAGCACAGGGTTCTGAAGATCTGCAGGAGGGCTTTTCTGAGAGTACAGAAAAGAAGGAAACAACAGATGGCGCCACGGAACAGGCACAGGACGATACCACGGAGGCTTCTTCCTCGACAGAGAGGGATGTCGATCAGATGCAGGATAATTTTGATGATAAAAATACTCCTGAAGGAGGAGAGAAAGCAGAACCTATAGAGGATCTGACAGACCCGAATTCTTCCCAGGGCCTTATCGTAGAGGAGGAAGAACAGGTCGCAGGACCTGAGAATCCTGGCAGCGAACAGGCTGCATCCACAGAGACAGCAGACAATGGGAATGCTGCATCCACAGAGATTGCAGATCATGGACAAACTGCATCCGCGGCAACTGAAGAAAATGGCCAGACTGAAACTGATTCGTCGGAGGCGGTCAATGACCAGGATTCAGGGCAGATCAAGTCTGAGACGGAGACAGTCGTGCAAGTGGCTGAGGAGCCTGGGCCCGCCACAGAGGAAGCCACAGAGGAGACTGAGGAGTCAGAACCTGCTGCAGAAGAAGTTGCGGAGGGAACTGAGGGATCAGAACCTGCTGCAGAAGAAGTCACAGAGGAGACAGAGCAGACCGAGCCCGTCACAGATGAGGCTTTGGTAGAAGCAGGGGATATGCAGGAGACAGGTCAGGAGGATCTTTCCAGACAGATGAATGAAATCGATGCTTCCCAGACGAATTATGAGGAAGTGGATGGGTATCCATCTTATATTCTTGAGAGTGCAGATCCTAATCGTTTCCAGATTGCCAGTCTGATTGATGACCAGGGGTGTCTGAAGAAAAACCTGATTACGGACACTCAGTCAGGGGTGACAGCGGAGATATACCATAATGGCGTCAGTCAGGAGAATATGGCAGGAGGCGTCTCGCTGAAAAATACAGCCTTTTACACCCGTGTTATGGATCCCGAAGGCGAAGAATGCCAGGCTTATTTCAGAAATGGCAAGGTTGTGTCCTTTGTCGGCCCTGACGGAAATGTTCAGGACTTTGGAGAGGGAATCGATTATGCCTCTTTCCTTGACCGCATGGAACAGGGTGACTTTGGCGGCCTTGTGAAGCTGCTGCTGGATGTGACAGTTCCCGGATGGGAAGCCTGATGGAAGCAGTAGTCGAATCTGCGAACTGTAAACAAAAGAACAAAAAGACAGAAAAAATTGCAGGACTAATGGTCTGGAGAATATGATCATGGGGAGGTTGAAGAACAATGATAAGATGGGGCATTATCGGAGGGGGTAATATTGCCCATCGCTTTGCTGAGAGTTTAAAGCATTTTGAAGGAGGAGAACTGGCTGCAGTCAGCTGCAGAACCCAGGAGAAGGCAGAGGCATTTTCCAGGGAATATCCTTGCAGATATATATATGATGACTATGACAGACTTCTGGAAAATGAGGAGATAGACGCCGTATATATCGGCCTTCCACATGGTCTCCACTGCCAGTGGGCCATCAGGGCCATGGAGGCGGGAAAGGCTGTGCTCTGTGAGAAACCGGCTGTCTTGAATGTTGAGGAGATGAAAGAGGTCTGCCGGGTATCGAAGGAGAGAAAGATCCTTTTTATGGAGGCCATGAAAACCCGCTTTGTGCCCATTCATCGTCTGATTATGACAGTCCTTGAACAAGGCCTGATCGGCCGGATCACAAAGGTGGAAGCTTCTCTTTGCAATCTATCAGCCCAAAGAGCGCCGGATTGCTATCTTTATGATTCTCAGCAGGGAGGAGTTCTTCTGGATGTTGGTATCTACTGTGCCAGCTGGATTGATGAATTGACCCGAGATGGCTATGGGATGCCGGAGATACGTCAGGCTGCCTTCAGAATGAAAGATCAGGTAGAAAGCTATGCAAAATGCTGGCTTTTATATCGGGACAACGCCGAAGATCGTCAGATCCGGGCTATGCTGGAGTGCGCCTTTGACGAGAAAAAACCAAGAAAACTAACGATATTTGGAGAGTGGGGAACCATAGAAGTCCCAGAACTGCATCGGCCGCAAAAGATGGCTGTTACGGAAATCCTATGCGAGGAGTCCCAAGAGGGACAGGCCGGTCTTGATGCTCTGAAGGTGGAGTGGGGAGGAACCTGTATTCCGGCAGAAGATGGCAGGAAGAGGACTTTCATTTTTGAAGTTCCTTATGAGGTGGATGATTTCTATGGGCAGATCATTCATTTTACCCGCTGTCTGAATGAGGGCCTGTGGGAAAGCCCTGTTATGCCCCCGGAAGCTTCCCAAAGATGCATTGAGCTGATTGAGCTGATCAGAGATCGAAGGCCGGATAATTCTTATCATGGCATTTCCATCCAGTATGATGACCGGATCGTCCGAGTACGGACAGACAAATATCTTTTTGATTTCCTGGGCAGGCCTGGAAATGATTCTCTGGAGCTGGCAGACTATATTCATAAGACCTATAAGGAAAAATGGAATAAAGAGCTGAAGATTTCCAGGGAGTCCCTTTCTGTGGAGATTCTGATTCATGCTTATATGGATACTGTTTTCCGCCGGATGGACGTGATTGTGGACAAAATCGGAGGCCCCGGCCGGCAGTTGAAAAAAACACTGGAGTTCCTGGAAGATTCCACGGAGATTATCGATTGCGGGGAAAGGGAAGTGGACAGCAACCGCGTGGTTTTTGACAACCTGGTTCCCTTCCGCAGGATTCTGTATAAGATTCTGGGCAACAAAGCCTGAAAAAATAACCCTTGGGCCAAAGACCGCTGTGACAGCTTCTTAAGTCCAAGGGTTTTGTGCACTTGTGCATAAATAAATATGTCGCTGACGCGACCGTGGCCGTCAGGAGAGTCTTCCAGGGGAGACTCTTTATTCTTTAAAAATCGGCGATAATGACCAGCTTGACTTTGTCCCCGGCAACGCCGACCTGGACATCGCTGGCGATATTGGCCACTATGGATTTCTCCAGTTCATCCCAGGCTTTGCGGGCAACAGGATTACTGTCCGCCTCATGCTTGACATTTTCCTTATATTTCATCAGAGACCAGACCTGGCTTTGGGATATGCCTGAAGATCCAAAATAAAGGGGATCGTTGGCCAGGGTCTCATCATAAGGCATGAGATTCATTCCTTCTTTGATGAGCTCCCAGTTTTCAGATCTCTCTACATTGTAGGCAAAAGACTCAAAGACGGCGCGAATTTTGTTAAAAACACCCTTTTCCATGATGTTTTCACCGGATTTTGAAAGAGCCATCAATTCTCTCTTTTTTGCGGGGGCATCTTCAGCTTTAGCCTGAATAGTCATAATACAGCGGCCTTTCTGGCTTTCTATCCAGAATTCCCCATGAAATGATCCGGTGAGAGAACGGAGCATATTCAGACTTTCCTCCGCCAGCAACCTCAAGTGGAGAGCGTATTTTTTTTCATAGCCCTGCTCAGAAGCAAAACGCTCTGTCTCAATCAGGACTTTTACCACTCCTTTTCCCTTGCTGTTAACTTTTATTTTTTCGGTTTGCATGATGTGCTCCTTTCTGTAAATGAATCTGGAAATCAGATTCCTGCTTTTATTATTATAGCGAAAATTCCCGGCTCCTACAACCTTATATCATGATTCCGGGATGGTTCCCATCATGGAAGAGAATGATTCTGCGGCAGGGTTGTATGACGCAGGGACTGGATTTTATTTTATCTTGCGGACAGGAGGGGATATTCGCTATAATGAGAACGAAGGAAAGAAAGTCATCTTTATCTGGCTTTATGATAAGAAATTCATGTTTTTTCAGGAGGGAGATATGCTCGAATCAGGAAGCAGGGCACCGGAGTTTGAACTGCCCGATCAGAATGGCGTATTACATAAGCTTAGTGATTATCGGGGACAAAAAGTCATACTGTACTTTTATCCCAGAGACAATACAGCAGGCTGCAGCAAACAGGCCTGCAGTTTTGGGGAACTCTACCCTCAGTTTCAGGAGAAGGGGGCAGTGGTACTCGGGGTAAGTAAGGATACTGTGAAGTCCCACAAGCGCTTTGAAGAGAAGTTCGGACTGCCTTTTACCCTTTTGTCTGACACAGAGAAAACAGTCCTTCAGGCCTATGATGTCTGGAAGGAGAAGAAAATGTACGGAAAAGTGTCCATGGGGGTGGTGAGATCCACTTATCTGATAGATGAGGAAGGAATAATCATCAGAGCTTTTGGCAAAGTGAAAGCAGCAGACAATCCGGGACAGATGTTAGCGGAGCTTGAAAAGCTGCAGTGATCAGGAGATATCGTTCGAGAATGCTGCAGGATACTGGCAGAAAGTATTTGATTGGATGGAGGTGGTCAATTGATCAACAGAGATTCATTGAATAAACTGATGGAACTGGCGGGCGATGATGTCAGGGAGCAGATGGAAAATATTGCGGACAGCCTGGACCATGCAAAACGGATCAGTGATCGGTTCCGGCATCCGCCGGAGAAAAAAGTCCGTGTGAAGACTTTTCTTTCAGGAATGTCTGATGAGATCCGGACCAAGGCTAAGGAAGCGGCCGGCGGAATTGCTCTGATCCTCAATGGAGGAGGTGCCAAGGGATGTTATCAGGCCGGCGTATTCAAGACCCTTTGCGAGAAGCAGCTGCTGCCCGTGGAGATCAAAGCCTATGCCGGCACATCAGCCGGAGCCCTCAATGCGGCAGTCTTTTCTGCTTTTGGCCCTGATAAAGGGGAAGCGCTGTGGTCTGGAATTATGGAGAACAATCTGATGTCCATGGATGACCTGATTTATCCTGATCTGGAGAACGATAAAAACCTGGAGTTTTTAATCCGTGAAAGTGGTGTTCTTGAGGCACTGACGACAGAGAAGGATTTGGTGACTGTCTCATCCTTTAATATGAAGACCGCCTACCCGGAAGATGTGATCCTGAATGATTTAGATGCTGAAAAAAAACTGCACTGGTTGATGGCCAGTGCGGCATACCCTGTTGCTTTTGAGAGCCAGAGGATAGAAAATGTCAATTATGTGGACGGGGGAGTCCCTCTCTTTGGCAGCAATATGCCCCTCTCACCTCTTTACCAGCTGGGTTTTCGGCGTTTTATCGTCATCCACTGCTCTTCCCGGAAAGAAGCGAAAGATTGGGTGACCTTCGACCGCCTCAATATGACCTTCAATGAGGAGGAGTACTATAATGGTGCCCGTTTTGTACATATCTATCCATCCAGAGATCTGGGAGGACTGACAGATGGCACCATGAATTTTGATCATGACTATATTATGAAGACTATGGAGCTGGGAGTCCAGGATGCGATAAGACTGGCAGGTGATTATGAGATCCTTGCTCCTGAAGCTGCGGCCGGGAATCCCATAGAGGAGGAACTTGACAGAATTCGTGAGGTTCATATCATGGACGGGGTCCGATACCGCAATTATAGAGAGATGCTCGAGAGTCTGTGACGGTGACATCGGCGGGGCGAAGAGTATGATTACACATAGAGAGGAAGGATTCTATTATGAAATTAGCAGTGATCGGCTGCGGTAATATGGCCAGTGCCATCATTGGCGGCCTGATTGGAAAAGGGATTATAAAAGGCAGTGAGATTACCGCCTCAGATAAGCTGGCGGAGGCCAGAGAGAAAATGAGCAGGACCTTTGGGACAGCGGTGACTGAAGATAACAGAACCTGCGTCAAAGACGCGGATCTGGTGCTCTTTGCGGTAAAACCCGGTGTATTTCCCGAAATAGCACGAGAACTTAAGGATGCGGTGAGAGGGAAACTTTTGCTTTCCATTATGGCGGGCAAATCCATCAAAGACCTGGAAGATCTGCTGGGGTCTGACCAGAAGATCGTCAGGGCTATGCCGAACACGCCGGCCCTGGTGGGTGCCGGCATCACCGGTTATTGTCCCAACAGCAAGGTCAGTGCGGAGGAAGTCGAGCAGGTGAGAATAATCCTGGAGGCGTTCAGCGAGGCAGAGCAGGTTCCGGAAAGTCTTATGGGTGTGGTCACATCCCTGAGCGGAAGTTCTCCGGCTTATGTGTATATGTTCATTGAGGCGATGGCTGATGCAGCGGTGGCCGATGGTATGCCCAGAAAGCAGGCCTATCATTTTGCATCTCAGACAGTTCTTGGTTCCGCGAAAATGGTCCTTGAGACAGGAAGACATCCCGGCGAACTGAAGGATATGGTGTGCTCTCCGGCAGGAACCACCATAGAAGGAGTGACGAAGCTGGAGGAGAAGGGCTTCAGAACGGCAGTGATTGAGGCTGTGAGATCCTGCACACGAAAAGCCCTGAACATGTAGTCCCTAAGAAGTTTTACAGATAGATGGCCGCTGCAGCGGCTTTTGAAATCGCAGACTATCCTGGAGCGATGGGGAGATCAACCCTGAAGTCTCCAGGATTTTTTTGCTGTTGAGAAGAATTAGCGTTATTTTAAAAAATAACATAATGTTATTGACTTATAATCCGTTCGATTTTATAATTAATTGTACAAAATTAAATGTTTATATAAAAGATTATAAGAGCAGTGAGGTGCCGGAGGATGAAAGATAAACAACTTACGGGGCAGAAAGACGGCTCCATCAATGAGCCTATGCTCTGCATACCATTGTATGTTCTCACCAAAGAATATATAAAATTATATAAAGATGCCCTGAAGAAAATCAATCTCACGTTTACCCAGTATATTGTTATGGTTGTGCTCTGGAAGAAGAAAGAGATGAAAGTCAAAGAGATTGGAAGATGTCTTTTTCTGGATTCGGGAACCCTCACGCCTGTTCTGAAAAAGCTGGAAGCAAAGGGCTTTGTCCTGAGGAGCAGATCCGATCAGGATGCCAGAGATCTCTGTATCAGCCTGACAGAGAGCGGGGAGAAGCTTTTGGAAGATGCTCAGCTGGTGCGGGAGAACCTGTTGGAGGAGTTCGGCACGAAGAAGAGAAAATCAGAACGCATACAGGAATTGCTGACCGAACTGATCGGCCTGCTCTCAGAAGAATATGAGGAGAGAGTCGGGAAAGAGTTCAGAGTTCTTTAGATCGAGAAATAGGAGGATTGGATATGAGACGAAAACTATCTGCGGCTTTGATCAGTTTCGGCCTTGCTGTGACTCTGCTGGCCGGCTGCGGCAGCATTTCTTCAGATTCGGAACCAACCATGTCAAAAAAAGTGAAGGTGGAAGCTCAGGAAGCCAGTATTGGTACACTTGAGATTATCAGTACCTATATCGCCAACATTGATCCCATCAACAGTGTGTCAGTAACCCCTCTGGTCTCAGGCGTGGTGAAGTCCGTGAAAGTCAAGGTTGGAGACAAAGTCAAAAAGGGGCAGGTTCTCTGTAAATTTGATGATAAGGGTGCGGCCCTTACGGTTCAGAACGCTGAGGATGCTGTGGCCAGTGCCCGTGCAGGCAAGAAGGCTGCCCAAAGCCAGCAGGCGGCTGCATCCGCCCAGAGTAATGCCAGCATTGCAACCACCAGAGAGACTCTGAAGGGTTATAAAACATCTCTGAAAAAAGCCAAAAAACAACTGAAAGATGCCAGAAAGGCCAAAAAGCGGATTCAGGAAAATGTGGAAAAGACCAGAAAGGCCTATGAGAAGACCAATAAACTCTATAAGACGGCAGAGACCATCTACCTGAATTATAAAGGGTTCCTGGAGGCCAATCCCGACTGCAGAACGACAGCCGGGCTGATGGCTGCTGCTGCGGGAGATCAGGCAGCCGGAACGACGGCCCAGGTACCTGAGTCCACCCAAGCGGACGGAAACGAGACAATCCAGGATGGAAGTGAGATCAATCAGGATGGAACCGGAAGTCAGGATAGTGCTGACAGTGAGGGGGGAACTGACAGTCAGGATGGTACTGACAGTCAGGGTGGAACCGATAATAATCAGGCAGATCAGTCACAGACGACTCCGGATACACCAGCCAGTTCCAATACGGTTTCCAGCAGTAAGCAGCAGACGGCAGCTTTACTTTTAAACACTTTAAATGAGGCAGGGCTTACGGTGGAGTATATTTCCGAGACCGGTCTGAAGATACTTTCTGAAAATGTGGACGAAGCAAAAACCCTGTTTACCAACGCGTCTTCAGGATCCGGCCAGATGGATTCCTCCATTGCGACCCTGGAGTCCACTGTGGACCAGCTGCAGGCTCAGGTAGATGTGGCGAGGGCAAACATCAGGGCCGCGAAGAAGGCAGTGGAAGCAGCATCGGCCGGTACCAGCGTCTACGATGCCCAGATCAGGGCTGCTGAGACCGGGGTAGAATCTGCAAGATATCAACAGAGCCTTTATACCATCGTCGCACCCATCAGCGGCATCGTCGAGACGGTGAATGTGTCCAGGAACGAGATGGCGCCTCAGGGGGTGCCGGTATTTACCATCTCGGAAAAAAAGACCATGGAAGCGTCTTTCTACGTGACGGAGGATGTGAAGAACTACCTGAAAGTGGGCGATCCGGTACGCACAGAGGTGGATGAAGAAGGAAACTATTCACCTGGCAAAATTATTGGAATTGATACGGCAGTGGATCCCCAGAGAGGCCTTTTCAAGGTCAAAGCGGAAATTTACCCCGCAAACCGGTCGGATTATTCCAGCGGCACCAGCGTCAACCTGCTGGTGGTCAGCAATTCCGCCCAAAACCAGATTCTGATTCCCTATGATGCCGTCTATTATGAAAACGG
>JBGUIF010000078.1:0-34398 GCA_045112755.1 Anaerobutyricum sp. | reverse complement strand
ATAGGGCAGAGGTGGAAGTGCAGCGATGTATGGAGCTGACTGCTACTAATCGGTCGAGAGCTTGACCTTGAGATGGTCGTAAGCAGGGCTGCTTGTGATTGACAATCTGATGATGGATGTGATATACTGTGTGCAGTTTTAAAGGTATATCCTTTTGGCCTGGTGGCTCAGCTGGTTAGAGCGCCGCCCTGTCACGGCGGAGGTCGTGGGTTCGAATCCCATCCGGGTCGTTTATCTTATAATTTTATAAGATTAATAAGTGGGATCTTAGCTCAGCTGGGAGAGCATCTGCCTTACAAGCAGAGGGTCACAGGTTCGAGCCCTGTAGGTCCCATTTTGCCGATGTGGCTCAATTGGCAGAGCAGCTGATTTGTAATCAGCAGGTTAACGGTTCGAGTCCGTTCATCGGCTCCATGGGTGGATTCCCGAGTGGCCAAAGGGGGCAGACTGTAAATCTGTTGCAAATTGCTTCGGTGGTTCGAATCCACCTCCGCCCATTTGTTATCATTATAATATTGTATATCGCGGGGTAGAGCAGTCTGGTAGCTCGTCGGGCTCATAACCCGGAGGTCGTTGGTTCAAATCCTTCCCCCGCAACTCATGCCCAGATAGCTCAGTCGGTAGAGCAGAGGACTGAAAATCCTCGTGTCACTGGTTCGATTCCGGTTCTGGGCATTTTGGGACATTAGCTCAGTTGGTAGAGCACTTGACTTTTAATCAAGTTGTCCGGGGTTCGAATCCCCGATGTCTCATATCTGGAAACTCCGGAGAACTACTGTTTAAGCGGTTCTTCGGAGTTTTCTTTTTTGTTTATACTCTCTTTATTCAGATTGACTGCAAATGATATTTTTCTGACAAAATGACTTGATGATTGTTCTAAATATTGCTAAGATGAATTTAGATAAAAGTAGATTTAAATTATAGATCTTATATGAATATGAAGATAGAAAAGTGTTAAATCGTCGAGAATATAAAAGATAATAATAGTCGATTGAGTGTTGAAAAGTATCACTTGCAACCAAAGAAGAAAGGGGAGAGAAAAGAATGAACAATGTCCTGCAGCTTTTATTAACGCTGCTTTTTGATTCCTATCATCCGGTCCTGATTGTCTTCAGATGTTTGTATATCTTTGGCGCATGGATGCTTTTGACCAAGTCTGGACTGAAGGGCTTCTGGGCATTGATTCCCTGGGTCAGAGAGTACCAGCTTAGCCGATGTGCATCGAGGGAGCCGGAGGGACGTGTTTACTGTCTGATCAGTGCGCTGATTACTTTACTGAGTGTGGCCAACATCTGTTTCCGCTGGAACAGAGGAAATGTTACATTGAAGAATTTCACGCCGCTGATTCTGGTTTTTCTGATCAGTGTGATGATTATGCATTTTGTATACAATATCCGAATCTTTTTCGGATTTATTGAGGTTTATGATGTCAGTAAAGCCTGGCTGATTCTCTGTATCATAGATGAACTTCGTTTTATTCCAATGCTGATCTGGGGACTGGGAAAGAAATACCAGCCGCAATGGAAGGTAGAGGATCTGAAGGCCGAAATGCAGAGACTGGCCACCTATGGAAGTGCTGCGGTTATGGATAAGGGTCTGACAGTCAATCTTAAAGACCGGCATGTCACTGAATTTTTTCACAAAAAATATCTGCTCAAAGACATTCATATGGCAATACCTCAAGGACATATGGTGCTGCTTCTCGGCGGGTCGGGAGCAGGAAAGACAACTTTTCTCAACGCAGTGAATGGTTACGAGAAGGCGGACGCCAAGGTATCCCTGAATGGGAATGACATGTATAAAGATTATGAGAAGATGAAGTATGATGTGGGATTTGTTCCTCAGCAGGAAATGATGCGCAGCAAAGACACTGTGGAGAAGACTCTCTTTGACGCTGCCAAGCTGCGTCTCTCTGTTGATATTCCCAGGAAAGAACGGGAAAAGCGAGTGAGAGACGTTATGGACATTTTCGGACTGATTCCGGTCAAGGGCCATCTGGTGGAGAAACTCTCTGGCGGCCAGAAGAAGCGTCTGTCCATCTCCATGGAGTTTATTTCCAATCCTTCTCTTTTTATTCTGGACGAACCGGATTCAGGTCTGGACGGTGTGATGGCCAGAGAATTGTTCGAGCAGCTTAGAAGAATTGCTGACAGTGGCAAGATTGTCATTGTCATTACTCATACTCCGGACCGAGTCATTGATCTTTTCGATGATGTGATTGTACTGGCAAAGGACAGTTCCCGCACGGGACGGCTGGCCTTTTATGGCAGTATTGAAGAAGCCAGAGCCTTCTTTGGCAGAAATAATATGGAAGAAATTGTGAAATCCGTGAATCAGAAGGAAGAAGGCGGAGATGGACTGGCAGATGAGTTTGTTTTGAAATATGCGGAGGTGCAGCATGGCTGAGATGAATGGAAGCAATGCTTCAAATGCAAATGATTCTTCAAGACAGTTGACAGTACGGCATCGCGGCAGAATTGCGCAGATTGGAATTTATTTCGGAAAATTCACCCGAATGTTTGTATATCAAAGTGACTGGAAGGTGCTGCCTATGGCAGCGTTGATCGCGGGGCTGGTGGGCTTTGCCCTTGGTGTGGACTTCGGAATAAACATGGAAGGAACACTGACTGCTACATTTGCCATCGTATGTGTATGTATCTGGAATGGATCTTTTAATTCGATTCAGGTGGTATGTCGTGAACGTGATGTTATCAAGAGAGAACATCGGTCCGGAATGCATATCTCCTCCTATATTCTGGCACATATGATGTACCAGCTGCTCCTGTGTCTGGCACAGACTGTGGTGACAATACTGGTTCTCTACCTGGTGGGAATGAAGTTTACAGGAAGTGGAATGTTCACACCCTGGAGGGTAGTGGATGTGGGTATCACCATGCTTTTGGTGACCTATGCTGCCGATATGATTTCACTGTGGATTTCAACCCTTGTACATTCCACCACCACAGCTATGACAATCATGCCCTTCGTTCTGATTTTTCAGTTGATTTTTTCCGGAGGCATGTTCACTCTTCCCAAGGTGGTGGATCCTGTTGTGATGCTGACCATATCAAGCCCTGGTCTGAAGGCAATGGCGTCCCAGACCCAGATTAATGACCTTCCCTACGCAGCGGTCAGTGGAATGATTCGTATGGTGGATGACGTTGAGATTGGAGGAAAGGTTACGTTGGGTCAGGTCCTTGATCTGTTGAGTGATGACGAGAACAATATTGTTGCTGAACTCCGGTCGATTCCCATAGAAAATGAGATGACTCTCCGTGACATTTGCCGGAAAATACTTGAAGAAGAGAAATATGCAGATCTTCGCAGCAAAGTTCTGATCGATAACATAACAGTGGAAGCTGCAATTGAAGCCCTGCTGGAGAAGGAGGAATTGGATGAGATTCTTGACAGCAAGGTGAGCAAAGCCGCAACTTTTGGTGAAGTCGTGGATGCTTTCGCGGCCAATGAGACCGTCCAGAAGTACCGCCAGGAGGGGATGGTTATTCATATGACTGTGGGGGATGCCATCGACCTGATCGGTCGGGAGGAGACCATAAACCGAATCCTGGAAAAGGCTTCGGAGGAAATGTATGAGCCCAAGTATGCGTACACGAAAGAAAATATTATAAAGAACTGGATTCACATTCTGGTTTTTGCAGTAGTCTTTGCCCTTTTATCCATTGTCACCCTGGAATTTATTGACAAAGATAAACGTTAACCATGAGCTGGCGGTTTCAATAATATTCCTGTGACTGGGAGGACAGGCTGTATGACTATAAAACTGAGAAAGGGAAAAGTAGATGAAGATTTTTGATATTTATGAGAACAGGCAGAACAGACTGCTGGCTTTCTTTGATGCCGTGCTGGCCATCGCCATCACTGTGCTGGCTTTGCAGATTGACATTCCGGAACTGGGAGAGATCAATGATGCAGGCAGGTATGAGTTTTTTATGATGTTGACCAGCTACTTTATGAGTTTTATTGCCATGGGTTCTTTATGGTATGTACATACCAGCTTTTTTTCCAATCATAATATCATGAACAACAAGAAAATTTTTGTATGGCACCTGGCTCTTTTGTTTGTAATTACTCTTTTTCAGCCCGCTACGAAAGCCATCAGTCAATATCCTGATGATGTATGGGTTAAATCCATCTATATAGGTGTTCTCCTATGCATGCATGGACTGACGATCCTGATTTTTGTACTGACAAAACAAGGAGAAGAAAAGAATCAGAAATATATTGAGTCAGCCAGGCGCATTTTTCAGGATGCCGGAGGCAATCTTGATGATTACAAAGATGAGGAATGGGACAGGGTTCTTCGTATAACCTACGCCGTTCACAATCCGGATGATATTATGGAAATGGCAATGAAAAAATTTCCTCCAGAGTATATGAGTCTGCTCAATGAGCTGAAGGAAGACAGCATTAACAGTTACCGTATTTCCGTGATTACCACGGTGATTATGGCATTAAGCATCACTCTTTCTGTTATAGTTATGGTGATCTCCCCGTTTATGTGCTATGTTATTCTTTTTGCCGGATTAATTCTTACGACGATTGCCAGGATTGTGTTTAAAAAGAAAAAACAGAATGACAGGTGAATTTTAACTTTATAACTCGTTATACTGGAAAATTAATAGTGGAAAGAAGTCAACCTTGATACACTGCATGTCAGATGATCAAGGTTGTCTTAATTACATTTAGAGATATTAAAATGATAAAAAATAAAAAAACCCCATTACTCAATGCACTAAATAAATTAAATGACAGGAAAAGGATTCCTTTTCATATGCCTGGTCATAAGAGAAAGACAGGCGGGGAGGCATTATCCATTGTCAGAAAAAGGGATATTACGGAAATCCGAGGTTATGATGACCTTCATCATCCCACAGGAATCATCCGTCAGTCTATGGACCAGATGAAGGAAATCTATGGAAGTCTTGAGTCCTGGTACCTGGTAAATGGAAGTACGTTAGGTATTCTGGTTTCCATTGCCTCCGTTTGTGAGGAGGGGGATAAGATACTTATTGCCAGAAACTGTCACCAATCTGTCTATCATGCGATAAGACTGCTGAGATTAAGGGCTGTTTATGTATATCCCGAAATTTCCGAAGAAAATGAAATTTTTTTGTCGGTGGACCCGTCAAAAGTAAAGAGAATTATCGACAAAGATCCTGAGATTAAGGCAGTGGTAATAACATCCCCAACCTATGAGGGCGTTGTATCTGATATCCGGACAATTAAGGATACAGTGGGAAATATTCCCTTGATTGTCGATGAAGCCCACGGAGCACATTTGATTTTTTCAGAATATTTTCCAAAGAGTGCTGTGGAATGCGGTGCAGATCTGGTGGTTCAGAGCTGCCATAAGACGCTGCCCTGTCTGACTCAGACAGCGGTGCTTCATCTTTGCAGTCCTTGTGTTCCCATATCCAGAATTAATGATATGCTTGACGTGTTTGAAACTTCAAGTCCTTCTTACATTCTCCTTTCCTCTGCAGAGTATGGTATACAGTATATGCAGGAAAATGTGGATATAGTGGAAAAATATGTGGACAACCTTAAATTATTCCGTAGAAATTGTGAAGATTTAAGAAATATTCAGTTATTTTATCCCCAAAATACGCATTGTTATACTTATGATTGTGGAAAACTGGTATTTTCTATAAAAGAAGAATTGCTGAACAGATACCCTGCTCATTCCTGTGATGAGTGCTGCACTGAAGAAAAGCCTTTAAATGGAAACTGGCTCTTTGAGATGCTTTTGAATCATTATGGGATTGAGATGGAGATGGAATCTTTGTCCTATGTTGTGGGAATGACATCGGTTATGGATGACGTTCATGATTTTGATGTGCTCCTGGAGGCCCTGAAAGAGATTGATACGATAATTGATAATCTGGTAAAAAGCGGGTTATCTGTTGATATACGTACAGTATCAGGAAACAGAAACTATTCCCCTAAAAAAGTATATAATAATGAACATGGAAACAATGCCTTCATCATGGAATCCTGGGAAGCACTTTCCCGGAACAGGCAGAAGGAGGCTCTGGTTATTGACGAGGCAGTTGGACGCGTGGCTGCTGCCTATGTGATGATCTATCCTCCTGGCATTCCATTTTTAGTGCCGGGAGAAAAAATAAGAAAAGAAACGGTGGAAAATATCAGATATTACTTATATAATGGATATAATGTAAAGGGTTTGGATCATGGAAGGCTGGTATTGTTATGCGAGGACGATTTATAGTGTTTGAAGGGCCGGACGGCTCTGGTAAAAGTACACAGATTCGTTTATTAAAAGAGTATCTGGATAAGATTGGGCATAAATGTCTTGTTACCAGGGAGCCAGGAGGAACAAGAATCAGTGAAGATATCAGAGCGTTGATTCTGAATCCTGATTATGAAGAGATGTCCTCTGTAACGGAAATGATGCTTTATGCTGCAGCCCGGGCCCAGCTTGTTCACGAAGTAATCGGTCCTGCCATTGAGAGAGGAGAGACTGTAATCAGCGACAGGTTTGTGGATTCCTCCCTTGTATATCAGGGGATCGCCCGGGGAATCGGAATAAAAGAAGTCGCTTCGGTTAATGCTCTTTGCATTGGTGACTATAAGCCGGATGTGACATTTTATATCGATCTTCCTGAAGAGGAAGGGCTTCGCCGCAAAAAGATGCAGAAGAAGCTGGACCGTCTGGAGAAGGAGAGTGTTGATTTTCATCATATGGTATCTGAAGGATTTCGAAAGATATTCAGTGACAGACCCGAAGTAGTGAAGATTGACGGTATGATGTCTGTGGAGCAGATCCAGCAGCTGATTCGTGATGAGATTCATGATATGCTTGATTAAAAGGAACGGCAGATTGATAAATTGGAAGCAGTAATGGGATTGGATCAGATCATAGGGAACGAAAGGGTAAAGGAATATATAAGGCAGGCAGTCGCCCACAAGAAAGTCTCTCACGCTTATATCATCGAGGGGGAGAAGGGGAGCGGAAAGAAGCTTATCACAGATGCTTTTATCAGTCTCCTGGGCGTGGATGCACCTGATGTTATCAGGGTAATCCATGAAAAACCCAACATTATTTCCGTCGATGAAATCAGGGATCAGGTGGTTAATACCATAGACATTAAACCTTATAAATACAATTATAAGGTTTATATTATTGATGAGGCCGAAAAAATGGGTGTTCCGGCGCAGAATGCTATTCTGAAGACCGTGGAGGAACCCCCTTCCTACGGTATTCTCTTTCTGCTGACAACATCAAAGGGAGCCCTGCTTGATACGATTATTTCCAGGTGCGTCAACCTTCAGACCAGGCCGGTCCCTGACAGAGAGCTGGAGAATTATCTGAGAACGACTTGCCAGCTTAGCGAGGAGGAGGCCCGTTTTGCTTCCGGATATGCCATGGGAAATATCGGGAAGGCTAAAAATGCGGCAGCATCAGAGTCTTTTCAGGAAATGAAAGAAGAGATGCTGACTATTCTTCGCCTGCTGGACGAATCGTCTTTATACCAGCTTTCCGAGCCTGTAAAAAAGCTGGGAAAATATAAAGACCATCTCCATGAGTTGATGGATATCACTATGTTGTGGTATCGGGATCTTCTGATGGTCATGTCCGGTCTCTCGGAACAAATCGTTTTAAAAGGCGAGTTTGAACACCTTTACAGGCAGAGTAAAAGGATCTCTCCCCTGTCAGTGAATCTGGCATTTGACAGGATTCAACTGATGAGAAGCCGGTTTAAGGCAAATGTAAATTATGAGGCATCGATGGAGATGATGTTTATACAGATGAGGGGAGACTTTTTTGACAGATAGATTTTAATATAGATGCTGTGAAAACCGAAAGGAGCGAATATGGTTACGATTATTGGTGTGCGTTTTCGCGATTGTGGAAAAGTATATCATTTTTCTGCAGAAAATATGCAGATCCAGGCCGGACAGAATGTGATCGTGGAGACGGCCAGGGGTGTGGAGTACGGACATGTTGTATTTGGCAACCGCGAGATCAGTGAGGAAAAGGCAGTTGCTTCATTGAAGCCCGTACTGCGTATTGCCACAGAGGAAGACGACAACAGGAATCTTAAAAATAAAACAAAAAGTCAGGAAGCCTACAAGGTCTGCCAGGAAAAGATCCGAAAACATAATCTGGAGATGAAGCTGATTGACTGTGAATATACATTTGATAATAATAAGGTTCTGTTTTATTTTACTGCTGACGGAAGGATAGATTTCAGAGAATTGGTAAAAGATCTGGCATCAGTTTTTAAGACAAGGATTGAGCTGAGGCAGATTGGCGTGAGAGATGAGACCAAGATCAAGGGAGGAATTGGTATATGCGGCAGAAGTCTTTGCTGTAATACCTTCCTGTCCGATTTTGCGCCGGTTTCCATTAAGATGGCAAAAGAGCAGAATCTTTCCCTGAACCCGACAAAGATCTCCGGAATGTGCGGAAGACTGATGTGCTGTCTGAAAAATGAGCAGGAGACCTATGAGTACCTCAATAAGAAGCTTCCTAAAATTGGAGAAGAGGTTTATTTTGGAGATGATCTGAAGGGTGTCGTTCAGGAGGTCAGCGTTCTGAGACAGAGAGTGAAGGTAATCATTGACAGCGGCGGTGAGAAGGAACTCATGGAGATTAATGTCGATGATATTTACTCAGAGCCGGGAATCCGCAAAAAAAAGGAAAAGGCCGTTTCCAAAGAAAAAGGACAAAAGGGCGGAAAAGACCAAAAGAATAGTAAAGAAACGCCTCAGCACAAGGAGAACAAAGAGGTAAAAGAAAACAAAGATAATAATAAAGAGAAAAAGGATAAAAGAGGCTCTGCAGCGGAGGAAACGGATTCCGGTCTTGAGAAGAGTCTCATTGGAGCAGATACCCTCGAGGAGAATCGCAGACTATTCAGAATGAGGGCTGAAGCTGCTCAGGCAGCAGATTCAGAGAAGAATGGTACCGATCCGAAAAATGATGACAGAAAGAATAAAAGCGGAAAGAATCGTAATAAGTCTAATCGTGACGTTTCTGCTAAAGGTGGGCGCAGCTCTGGCCAAAAGGGAGGGACATCCCGGGATGATTCCGCTGCCGACGCTGAGCTGAAGGCTTCAAAAGATTCAAATGGAAAGGAAAGGACAGGAAGAAGGAGCCGTGGAAGAAAGAATAAGAATAATGCTTCCACTGATTCCAGAGCCAATACGTCTCTTCCTAAGGATTCCGGAGGAAAAGAAGTAACGGCAGCTGAAGGCAGAAAACAGAAGCAGGGAAAGAACGCCTCAAATGGTAATCAGTCCAAGGCTTCGAAAGGAAAGGACGGCAGCGCCAGGGATAAAAAATCTTCCGGCAGACATTACAGAGGACGAAATTATCGGGGAAAGAAACGTAATGAAAACAGTCGAAGTGCAGAGCGGGGAGAGGCTGGACGATCTTCAAATTAAAGATTATCGGATAATACAGAAAGTGGATGGATTCTGCTATGGAATAGATGCAGTCCTGCTCTCTGATTATGTAGATATTAAAAAAGAGGTCAAAGTGATGGATCTATGCAGTGGAACCGGTGTGGTTCCACTGCTTATTGAAGCGAAGTACGAGACTTCTTACCTGGAGGGCCTTGAGATTCAGGAAGATTATGCCAATATGGCTGAAAGAAGTATTCGCCTGAATGGTCTTGAAAATAAGATTAAGATGACCTGTGCAGATGTAAAGAAGGTTCCGGAACTCTATTCCAGGGAAAGTTTTGACTATGTGACCTGTAATCCCCCCTATATGATTGCCAGTCACGGATACGGTGGAAATAATCCCAGCAGGGCGGTTGCCCGCCACGAAATCCTCTGCACCCTTGATGATATACTGATGGCGGCGGACTGGCTCCTGCCTCAGTGCGGGCATTTCGTCATGGTCCACAGACCTTTTCGACTTGCAGAGATTATTTACAAGATGAAAGGGAAAAAGCTGGAGCCCAAGAGAATGAGACTCGTCTACCCCTACATGTACAAGGAACCAAATATGGTTCTGATTGAGGCGGTCAAAGGGGGCAGGGAAAGGATTTCCGTTGAGCCGCCCTTGATTGTCTATAATAATGACGGGACATATACAGAGGAGATCAGAAAAATATATGGAATGCAGTGAAAGCGGCAGGTTTATCTTGTCAGTATTCTATATAAGTATTCTTTTGCAGGGATTCTAATGTAAGGGTTCTAATGTAAGGGTTCTATTGTCGGGGAGAGAAAAGATGGCAGGAAAGTTATATTTGTGTGCGACGCCCATCGGTAATCTGGAAGATATGACCTTTCGCGCCGTGCGGGTGCTGAAGGAAGTGGACCTCATAGCCGCAGAGGATACCAGAAACAGTATTAAACTCCTGAATCATTTTGAAATAACAACAAAGATGACCAGCTACCATGAGTACAATAAGTATGATAAGGCTGCCTACCTGGTGGAGAAGATCCTTCAAGGTCTGAATGTTGCTTTGATTACTGATGCGGGAACTCCAGGAATATCGGATCCCGGAGAGGAGCTGGTCAGACAGTGTCTCGCAGCAGGAATCTCTGTGACATCGCTTCCCGGAGCCTGTGCCTGCATTAATGGACTGATCATTTCCGGGTTTCCCACAGGAAGATTCTGTTTCGAGGCCTTTCTCCCCCATGATAAAAAAGAGAGAGAAGCCGTGCTGCAGGATTTAAAGACCGAGACAAGGACAATTATCCTCTATGAGGCGCCTCATCGTCTGAAAAAGACCCTGGAACTTCTGAAATCTGTTCTGGGAGACCGAAAGATCAGCCTCTGCCGCGAGTTGACAAAAAAGTACGAAGAGAGGCTGTCTGGTACCTTTGAAGAGATGATTGCGTATCATAAAGACCATGAGCCCAGAGGAGAATATGTGCTGGTCATCGAGGGGAGAAACAGAGAAGAAATGCTGCGGGAAGGACAGCTGGAATGGGCTTCCATGTCCTTGGAAGATCATATGAATCTTTACGAAAAACAGGGCATGGACCGCAAGGCAGCAATGAAAGAAGTGGCAAAAGACCGCGGCTTATCCAGAAGAGATGTGTATCAGGCGCTGCTCAAAAGATAAAGAATGACGCAGCAGAGACAATCAGAGATATTTTTCGAGAGAATATACAGGATTTATATAGAATATACAGGAAGAAATGTAGTGGAAAGAGGGTCTGTATCATGATAGATCAAAAGCCGGCATATACAGAAAACAGCAAAGAGAAAGAATCTGAAAAAAGAACAGGAGATTCCTATGAGACCACCATCGCTGAGGAATCCGGACATGAATATCTGAGGACTTACGCAGAGGTGGACCTGGATGCGATAAGAAGAAATATGCTCCGCATTCGTGAGAAGGCGGGAGACTGCAAAGTTACCGCTGTGATCAAGGCCGACGGCTATGGGCACGGAGATGTGGAGATCGGACATTATATTGAAGATATTTCAGATTATTTTGCTGTGGCGACCATTGAGGAAGGAGAGAAACTGAGAAAATCTGGTCTTGTCAAGCCAATTATGATTCTTGGTTATAATTCACCCTCCCTTTATTGGAAGAATCTGAAATATGATATTGAGCAGACCATCTACTCTTTTGAGACGGCCGCTGCCATGTCAGAGGCGGCGGGAAAAGCCGGAAAGACGGCCAGAATCCATATTGCCGTGGATACAGGAATGACCAGGATCGGGATTTCTCCTGATGAAAGGGGAATAGAGATCATGAAGGAGATCAGAAAACTTCCTGATTTAGAGATACATGGTCTTTTTACCCATTTCTCCTGTGCAGATATGGAGGAGAAAGAATATACAAGGGATCAGATGGACCGCTATGATCGTTTTGTCACTATGCTGGAAGAAGAAGGGATAGACATTCCTTTAAAGCATATCTGCAACAGTGCCGGTATTATGGAATTTGACCATCATCGCTATGACATGGTACGCGCGGGAATCATCCTTTATGGGCTGTATCCTTCTGATGAGGTATGTTATGATAATCTCTATCTGGAACCGGCTTTGTCCTGGAGGGCCCATGTAGTAAATATTATGGAGCCGGAGATCAACAGAGGTGTCAGCTATGGAGCTACCTACCTGGTTAAGAAACCCTGCCGTCTGGCTACAGTGTCCATCGGGTATGCGGACGGTTACCCGAGAAGCCTGTCCAATAGGGGATGGGTTCTGATCAGGGGAAAGAAAGCCCCTATAGTAGGAAGGGTGTGTATGGACCAGATGATGGTGGATATCACGGACAATCCTCATGTGCAGCTTGAAGATGTTGTCACTCTTGTCGGCCGGGATTGTGACCAGAGGATCTCTGTTGAAGAGATGGCAGACCTTGCCGGGAGTTTTAATTATGAGTTTGTCTGTAATATCAGCAGCAGGGTAAAAAGAATCTGGCGTAAAAAGTCTTGAGTATTGTGATTATTATATGATGAAGGCAAAGTGCAGAATCAAATATTTTAATATCGAGGGAGTACCGGGAGGCAGTCAGGAATGGTGTGCTGATTTCTGGATGTATCTGGGAGGGTGTGCTGCTCTGGCGGCCTGTGATCAGGCAATCTGCCTGGCAAGAAATTATGGATTCACAGACCTTTATCCCTATTCTGCTGAGGATTTGAAAAAACAGGACTATGTGGATTTTGCCATGATTATGAAGCCCTATATTCATCCCAGGGTTAACGGTGTTACCCGACTCTCAATCTTCACCAAAGGATTTGGCAAATATTTAAATAAGAAAGATTATGAGGTTGAATTTGAGACTTGCTCCGGCCATGAGGACTATGGGACAGCGCTTGAATTTCTCAAAAGGGGTCTGGACAGAAACCTCCCCATCGCCTACCTTATGCTCCGCCATAAAGATCCAAAATTCCACGACCTGAACTGGCACTGGTTTTCTGTAACCGGTTATCGGGAAGCAGGAGGAAGGATCAGGATTCAGTATCATACTTACGGAGAAAAACTCGAGGTGGATTTTGAGGACCTGTGGAAGACAGGAATGTATTTCAGAGGTGGTATGATTTCTTTAAAAAGCATAAAAAAAAGACTGCCGGAAAGTGAATGATCAGATTCGCTGACAGGCAGTCTTTCTTAATTATCATTTGAGATGAACGGAGATGGGATTGAATGGGGTCCCGGCCGTCCTGAGGAAGCATATTAGAGAAGATGAACCGGTAAGTCTACACCAAATGGATGATGAACGAATCCGATATGCTCAATCGTGATATGCTCGATTCCGATTTTGTTTAATGTCATGTGTGTCATAGCTGTTACCTCCCTATATTATTATTCTGTTCTTTAGGATACTACCCGACATAGTATATTTGTATTATAACGAAAATCAAGAGATTTTGAAAGTAGGCAGATGGTAATTTTCAGCTATTTTTATGGCGAATCCCATTATTTTTTTGCAATTGTCCATTCATACAGGGCTGATACATAGAATATAAAAATACTGGCGCAAATTTACTGAAAGAATTTAATATAAACGATGATATATTAAGGAGAGATCATTATGGAACTGCTGGATTTGAGAAACAGGGATGGAAGTCTGACAGGGAAAAGAAAGGAAAGGGAACTGGTTCACAGAGACGGAGATATCCATGGTACTTCCCACGTCTGGATCGTACGTACAGATGCCCGGGGAGAATGTGAGGTTCTTCTTCAGAAGAGGAGTAAGGACAAGGATGCCTATCCGGGATGTTATGATATTTCCTCCGCCGGCCACATACCTGCCGGCCAGGATTATATCACTTCTGCCTTGAGGGAATTGGAGGAGGAGCTGGGAATTCATGCCTGTGAGGAGGATCTGCATTTTCTCGGATGGAATTTTTACTGTTTTGAGGAGGTTTTTTACGGAAAAAAATTCATAAATCGGGAGATCAGCAAAGTCTATCTCTATTGCGAACCGGTGGATGCTGATCAGCTGACCCTGCAGAAAGAAGAGGTGGAATCTGTCTGCTGGATGAAACTGGAGGAATGTTCCAGGCAGATTGCCAAAAAAAATCCAGCCTTCTGTGTAATGGAAGAAGAGCTGGATATGATTCGTCAATATTTTAAAAATTAAGAAAGATTATTTCAGGCAACCTTTTCCCACAGTTCCTCTTTCGTGAGGGCAAGGTTCTCCGCAATAATTTTAGCAATATCCATGAAGTGATCATTCATTTTCTCGATCTCCTTGTACTTGGCAAAGAGATACATCAGCTTCTTGATCCATTCTACGCCTCTGTAATTAAAGGGATCCTTGGACAGGATCTCAGCGACCTGAACGGGCATCAGCTGCATCCACAGACTCATTCTGGCAAGAAGATGCATGGTGAAGTAAATCTGCCTTTCAGATCCATACTCGGCAGTATTGGTGTAATGCTCACCATAGTAAGCGATGTTGCTGGCAGTCTCCTGACGAAGAAGTGCGAACTTCCTCTCGTCTCCATCCATCTGGAGCTTGATGCCATATTTGTGCTTGAGCCAGGCGGCATATCCACGTCTCTCCGCATGATATTCAGACCAGTTCTGGAATAAAACGGACTTGGGGTCCCGGAAGAGATCCTCGTAGGATGTATAGTGATTGAGACGGGCATAGTTCCTGTAATCCACAATATGGGTCAGCTCGTGGAAGACCAGTCTGTACTTCTCATAAATAGGAGACTTCTCCAAATAGGACCGCTTAAAAAGAAGGGTGAAAGGTTCATCCATCTTTTTAGGGTACTTCATGCAGGCAGCCACATGCTTCCAATTTTTACGGGCAGTCTTCTCGTCCAGACTTCGAATCTTTTCTTCTGAAAAGCCATACTTTTTCTGTGTTTCATACATGTCATTCGTAAGAATAACCTGCAGATTCAGATCTTTTATTTTAAAAAAACGGAAATATGAATTCATAATCCGGTTTATAGTTTTCATCATAACCCTGTTCCCCACCAAGTTGCCATAATTAGCCAGTTATATATCATGAGTATAGCATAAGAGTTTTGCCTAGTCAAATAGCAGAATAATGAAAGTGATTTTAATGGCGGACAGTTTCAGGGAAGGATTGGTCCTTTGTAAGCAGCCCGGGCTTCCTTGGTGAGACGGTTGCTGTGCCTGACTGCCCTGATGAAATCTTCCTTCTCAAGATAATCCCGCCTGTGAAGAGCCGCATAAGAGTAGGCCATTTCCAGGATAGAGAGAGGGAGTTCGGGAAGACGGGTCTCCTGGCCGGCAGGCTGGTTCTCAGGGGTGGAGATGAGGATCAGACTTTTCAGGCAGCACTGCATTTCTCTGTCTTCCAGATGACTGTGGACCTTGGTTTCGTACTCTATGGAAGGAATCGTCCCCAGTAGGATGTTCATGGTCATGGCCTGGTCAGGTTCTTCCACCTGGATTGGGTAGAAACGCCGTGCCAGAGCCCGGTCCGGCAGAAGAAAATGTTCATATTCTTCTTTGGTCGTCGCCCCAATGATCTTAATATCCCCGCGGTCTATAAAAGGTTTCAGCATATTGGAAATATCATTGTGGGAGCTCACTGTAGAGCCCGCACCCACAATGGTATGAATCTCGTCAATGAAGAGAAGGATCTCCGGATGCTGCATCAGCTCATCCGTTAAGGCCTTCATACGTTCTTCCATCTCCCCGACGTATTTGGTCCCCGACAGGAGGGATGTTGTCGTCAATTTATAAATGATTTTATCTCCCAGCAAAGCGGGGATATCTCCTTTTTGCATCAGATAGGCCAGCCCTTCCACGATGGAAGTTTTTCCTACTCCGGCCTCTCCTATTAATATGGGAGATTTTTTGGGAGAAATTAAGATGAGTTCCAGGTCTGCCAGTTCCTGTTCTCTGCCAATGGCCGGATTCGTGATATATTTTCTAAGGTTCATATTATAGGCATATTGATCCAGAAAAACACTGCTGCTGTTCACATTTTTAACGATGTGATATCTGCTGAAGCTGTCATTCCGATTTGAGGGAGCGGAAATGTCAGGACTGCCGGATTTGTTACGACTGTCTTCAGAAATAGCCTGATCTGACATCCAGCAGGATAAGGCGCTCAGATAATCGGAAATATCATCTTCACAACCGGGTTTTTGATGATCCAAAAAATCCATTTCCAGTTTTAGATATCGGTCCAGCAGGTGGACATCACCTGGAATACGGGAAGGATTATTCCAGGCAGGTGCGGTAAGATTGCCTTCAGAGGGCGTTGACAAAATGCGGCTGGCCAAAGGATCGAGCCAGTCACTCTTTTCAAGGCCAAAGAGAGCCAGATGGTGGATCAGAATATCGCGGATCAGTGATTCTGAAAGGTCGGGATACTGTACATAGATGTTGATTTGATCAGCCAGGCGGTCAATGAGTGATAGTTTTTCCGGACTTGATTTAATCATGACAGAGTAAAAGTCTTTCAGGCACTGGTCACAGATATCCTGGTCTTTAAAATGCTTTCGATAGAGTTTAAGAAGCTTGGCATAATGCAGGTAATAAGGGGTTTTCAGATTTTCAAACAGCTTGCGGATGTCCGATTTCCACAGATCCATCGTGTAGGAGGAATTGGTGTTCCTGCCGTATTCTGAAGGGATATAGGTATAGAGATCATGGCAGTCTTTCGCCAGAGCGAAAAAGTCGTCCGCCTGATCAGGCAGGGATACGTTAAATCTTTCTTCCGTTACAGTTTGTATAAAGGACAGGTAGCCGTCTTCGCCCTTAAAAAGAGAGATACAGTCTGAATTGAGGTAAAGGTTTTCTATCCACATGGTCTCCGGGGCCAGAGGCTGACCTGCTCTGTGCAGGATATGATGGGCTTTACAGAGAATTTCCGCTGTATCATCTGCTGTAGAGAGTAAAACATCAGAAGAAGGTTTTATTTGTCTGGAAGAAGGATCATCATTGTGACAGGAATATTTATTCATGAGTAAAGTGCTCCTTTAGTCTGTTTTCCTTATCATATCATATTTTGAGAGATCCGTATGGATGGGAACCAGGATAAATCATCGATAAAATATCAAATTTTTAATACTTTAAAGTAAAAAAGTGTTGAAGTCCTTCTTGTTTTGTGTTAAACTATGTGCCATGCAGAGGTGATAAAAGTGAATGACTGTGAAGTTTATCACAGTCTGGACGATATAGATGAAAGAAGAGGTGACAAACGATGGATATGCAAATGAATTTTTTCAGGAAACTCCCGGTACCGAAAGAATTGAAGCAGCGATTTCCTGCTGATCAGAAGATTGTGGAGATCAAGAAGAAGAGAGATCCGGAAATCAAGAAAGTGTTTGAAGGGAAATCCGACAAATTTATTTTAATTATCGGTCCCTGCTCTGCAGACAGGGAGGATGCTGTCCTTGATTATGTCACCAGGCTTTCATCCATACAGGAGAAGGTGAAGGAGAAGCTTCTTATTATTCCGAGAATCTATACTAATAAGCCCAGAACTACTGGAGGAGGTTACAAGGGACTTGTTCATCAGCCAAATCCGGAGGAGAAACCAGATCTGCTGGGGGGATTGATTGCGCAGCGCAAACTTCATCAGAGAGCTATTCTGGAGAGCGGTCTCACCTGTGCCGATGAGATGCTCTACCCGGAAAACCATCGATATATTTCCGATCTCCTTTCCTACGTGGCAATAGGAGCCAGGAGTGTAGAGGATCAGCAGCATAGACTGACTGCCAGTGGTGTGGGCATTCCTGTCGGGATGAAGAATCCTACAGGCGGAGACCTGGATGTTATGATGAATTCCATCACTGCAGCCCAGGGAAGTCATACCTTTTTATACAGGGGCTGGGAAGCCCAGTCTTTGGGAAATCCTCACGCACACGCTCTTTTGAGGGGATATGTGGATAAAGACGGAAAATCTCATCCAAACTATCACTATGAAGATCTGATTCAGCTTTTTGATCTCTACCAGGAAAGGGAGCTGCAGAATCCGGCTGTGATCATAGATACCAACCATGCAAATTCCGGGAAAAAATACTATGAGCAGGTAAGGATTGCGAAAGAGGTTCTCCATAGTATGCGTCACTCAGAAGATATCAACAGTCTGGTGAAAGGATTAATGATTGAGAGCTATATAGAGGATGGCCGACAGGATATCGGCCAGGGATGCTATGGGAAATCTATCACAGATCCCTGTCTTGGATGGGAGAAATCAGAGCGGCTGATCTATGATCTGGCGGAACTGCTGTAGTTTTTCGTAAGAATAACTGCTGTTTTGTCACCAAGGATATTGATTTTTTAATGGATATTTTGTAATATAATACATGTAGTAATAGGTGTTTCTTGAATAGGAATATCCTGGTAAATATAGCGGCAGGCAAAGCAAATGGAAATATGCATTCGTAAAAACTGCAAATGTTACGAATCATTTAAATTAGTCATTTTCTGGTCACAATTTTGTAATATCATCTTAAAAAGATGCTTCGCAAGAGTGGAAAGGAAGATTGGCTTATGCCTGAGAGCAGATTGCTTATCCTGAATAAAAATGAGTCTGAGATTCAGAATATGGCTGAGTATTTTGGAGACAGCGGCTACAGTGTCATCTCCTGTACAGAGTACAGTGAGGCGCTGGACTATGTCTCAGGAAAGAAGCACAGGCCGGATCTGGTCGTTTTTGAGATGGATATTTTAAATCGGGACAGCTATGAGATGATGGATCGGATCAGGCATCATTCAGATGTGCCTATGATTGTTATCTCCCGGGACAGCAGACTGGACAGTCAGTTATATGCTTATTCAAAGAAAATAGATGACTACATTGTAAAACCGATTCCATTTCCCCTTTTGGAAGCTCATGTTGAAGCGATTCTCAGACGCTCAGACGACAGGATTCTTTCCGTAGAGAGAGCGGGAGCGCTGTCTGTGGATTATGAAGGCAGAAAGATTTATCTCAACAGTCAGGACCTGAAGGTGACCACCAAGGAGTTCGACCTTCTGGAATACTTTATCAAGCACAAAGGAATGGTTCTGACCA
Source organism: Anaerobutyricum sp. (assembly GCA_045112755.1). Lineage (GTDB taxonomy): Bacteria > Bacillota > Clostridia > Lachnospirales > Lachnospiraceae > Anaerobutyricum. The sequence goes on along the minus strand of JBGUIF010000078.1, from coordinate 15,475 downwards.
GAGATAAGCTTTTGGATTCTGTCTGGGGATATGATTATATCGGTGGATACCGAAGTGTGGATACATTAGTCAAAAAACTGCGTGCCAAATTGACCAAAGAGTATCCTTATATTAAAACAGTCTACGGAGTAGGCTATTGTTTTGATGTGTGAGGAGAGGAGCTGTTTCATGAAGAGAATACCTTTAAAAAAGAGGGCGATCGGTTTACTGATAGCCCTTGCTTTGATGCTTATTTCTTTTGCCGAGCCGCTGGGAGTACAGGCAGGGTCTACGGAGGCTAAGACCCTTTCCAAGTCATCCTCGTCAGCCAGCGTGAAAGTTACTTTCAAGAATAAGACAAGAACTTATTATAATGCCATGAATAAAGTAGAGGTAGCTGGAAAGAGCGTCAGTTTGGCAAAATATCCTGTTTTCAAGAAATCCGGGACTTTCATGGGGCCCGCGGAGATTATTTTCGGCAAGAGTAAACTGGGAACGGTCTACGATGCCAATAATTCCCGGGTTGCCATCCGTCTGAAGAACAATCTGATCATCATGAAGAATGGAAAAAAGACCGCTTATCTCAATGGTTCAAAGGTGTATGTCGGTACTCCTGCCATGCTGATCAATTACAAGAAATCCGGTAAGACTATGTGGGTTGTTCCTTTAAAGAGTGTATGCCGGGTTCTCGGTCTTAACTATTCTTTGACGGACGGAAAGATTAAAATCAGCAAAAAGGCTAAAGCTAAGAAAGCGAGCAATAAAAAGAATGCCGCCGCAACGACACAGGCGCCAAAACCTACGATGGCAACTAACAATAAAACGGCGGCTGTTCCCAGTTCCGAAAAGATTGTTCTTTGCCTTGACGCCGGTCATGGCGGCGGTGATTCCGGGGCCAGTCATTTTGGATTCAAAGAAAAAAATATGAATCTTGCCATCGTGCTGGCAGCTAAAAGGTACTTTGACCAGGATCCTCATTTCACAGTTTATTATACGAGACTGACAGATGTTCTGCCTACGCTGAATGCCCGCTGTACATTTGCCAACAGTAAGGATGTGGATTTCTTCATATCTGTTCACATTAACAGTTACAAGGAGTCATCGGCCGGGACAGAGACTCTCTTCAATGCTTCCCGGGTCAATAAGACAGCGAAGAAAGGACTGACTTCTCTGGAGCTGGCTGCCTGGATGCAGGGATGTACGGCTGCGACAACAGGATTTGGAAATCGTGGTCTGGTCGATCGACCCAAACTGATTGTTCTTAAGAAAACCAAGATGCCGGCCTGCCTGATTGAATATGGATTTCTCAGTAATCCCAAGGAAGCCAAGAGGATGAATCAGAATCTGAATCTCTATGGAAAATCTCTTTATAATGGAGTTGTAAGGCTGATGAAGCGTAAGGGAAGATATAAATAGACTGAGATAAAACGAATACGAAATGCCAGAAATTCCGCAGTAATATTTTGTATTGCTGCGGAATTTTTTTAAGGATTACTACACAAGATATGGTGTATATACTATTGCTTTTGTCAGGGGGTTATGCTATAATAAATCTGCAGTTTTTTGATTCAGTTGAACCTCCGGCGGGAATTCATATCTAGCTCCAAGGATTTCCGCCGAAGGGAATCAACAGGGTCTTTTTTTTGCCTTTTTTATGTTTTGGCATAGTTAAAGAGGCAGAGTATGTCACTTTGTATAAAAGCTACAAATAGACACACAAAAGACACAAAAATTTTATTTATTTCAATAGTTGAACAAAATGGTTATAATATGATATAGTCATGCCATAGAGATATTTTAATTTTCTTTATACCGTTTTCTTCTTTAAAAAGGAGGGTGGTGGATGTTTCCACTTACCCTCCTATCTCCGTTTATGGGGTTCTTATTCGATTCTTTTATTTTCTTTATTCTTCAGAAGATAGTTATAGACAAAATATCCAAGACAACTGAGACAGCCAAGAATGATCAGTAAAATGACGGCTGTCTTATACTGCTGTTGTCCCAGGGCATTTCCACTGAAGCTGGAAATGAGGATACTGGGAACACGGCCGAAAATAAAGATAAAGATCCACAACGCCTGATGGGTATTTGTCAGGCCTGCCAGGTAGGCCAGGAGATCCTTGGGAGAACCGGGAATCAAGTAGATCAGAACCATCAGGATCTCCCATTTCCGGTCAAGTTTTTCCGGAAGAAATTGATTGATTTTTTCTTCAGAAAAGAAAAGGCTGACGACTCTTTTTCCATAAATTTTAACCAGATAATAGACAAGAATACTGCCCACAGCGGAACCAATCAGGCTGATCAATGTACCATATACGCTGCCGAAGGCATAACCTGCTGCCAGCTGAAAAGGACCGGCTGGAATAATGGCCAGGAAGACCTGGAGAACCTGGGCAAGAATGAGAAAAGAGGCAGCTAGCAGGGTGTGTTGACCAGCCCAGATACGTATGCGGTCCGTGTTGGCGGAGAGGAAGGCAGCGAGGGTCTCCTGCCGCTTGTAAAAAAGGAAAACCAGAAAGATCAGCAGCGGCATAGCAGTCAAAAAAAGAACGATTTTTAATTTTTTATGGCGGACGGCCTTGAAATATGTCATGATATCACCCTAAAATAGAAGTTACAGCAGCAACTGTATTATTATAACATAACTTTGCTTCGAATTTGAATCTGCTTTGTCCATCAGCAGGGTTGTTTTGGAAAAATGCTTCAAAAGAGAAGTTGATTTCAGTAAGAATAAAAGGAAAAGGCTATGGATGTGTTTTTTGATTTGACAATTGGATTGGAGGTCTGGGGAGCTGTCTTTACCCTCCTGATCTTCATTGCTGTATGTATGGAAAAAGAAAAGACAAAAAACAGATATTATTTTGCCGCTATGCAGCTAACCTGTTTTATCTATATCGCAGCAGATATCCTATCCTGGATTGCGAGGGGAAAAACGGAGGTGATTTATCAGATCATCACCAGGATAAGCATATTCTTCTTTTATTTTTGCGGCTACCTCTTGCTCCTTTTATTTTGTATCCAGGTTTTTTATGGATTAGAAATGAGCAGGGGAAAAAGGTTGTTTCAGAAAATGGTATACGCTGTCCTGGTCATGGAGTTCCTGCTTCTTATTTTTTCTCAGTTTAATGACTTTTTGTATTATTATGATGCAGGAAACTATTATCACAGATCCCAGGGATACATTTTTTCCCAAAGCTTTGTGATGGCAGTCATGGTTTCCATGATTTGTTTTATTCTGATAAATATCAGAGAGTTCAATTACTATAGAAGAATCTCCATGCTCTGTTATGCAATAATCCCGCTGACAGGATTTTTCCTGCAGATGATCATGTACGGAACTTCTTTCATATGTAGTGGTATGGTCTTTTCCAACATTATGGCCTTCTTTGTCACCAGGCGGGAATTGCAGATGGAAAATCTTGCGAATCAGCGGAAGATGATCTCCCAGAGAGAAAAACTGTTTGACCAGGAAAAAGAGATTCATGATATGAATTACCGGATTGTCATGTCCCAGATTAAACCGCATTTCCTGTATAATGCTTTGAATGCGATTTATTATTTGTGCGAGAGCGACCCGTTGAAGGCCCAGAAGGCCATTGAAGATTTTTCAGAATATCTGAGAGGAAACATGAAATTTATTCAGGCTGACCAGGCGGTGCCCTTTGAGGAGGCACTACAGCATATCAGACATTATCTTTCCCTGGAAAAGGTGCGATTTGAAGAGGACCTGGAAATCATTTATGACATCCAGGAAAAGGACTTTAATGTACCGGCGCTCTCTATCCAGCCCATCATAGAAAATGCGGTGAAACATGGTGTTGGAAAAAAGGAAGAGGGAGGTTTTGTGAAGCTTTCCACAGACCGAATTGACGATTATTACAGGATTATTGTCGAAGATGATGGAATTGGTTTTAATAAAGAAACCTATTTGAATGACGGAAAACTGCACATTGGTCTGGAAAATGTGCGTACCCGGCTTCGACGGATTGTGAACGGGGAAATAGAAATTGACTCAAAGCCGGGTGAAGGAACGAAGGTTACTATCCTGATTCCGGTTAATGGGGAAGAGCAGATGAAAGAAAAGGAACATTTTAGAAAAAACGGATTTGAGATGAGAGATGAAGTGTGATATTATTTTTTAGTGGACCAGACGTTCATAAAATACAGATTATTCAACGTAAGGAGAGTGACAATGAAAAAAAGGATAATGAGTGCTCTGATGGCAATACTCGTGGCGGCCGCTGCTTTCACTCCGGTGGTTCATGCTGAGACAGACTACAGTGAGTATTCCAATAAGGCAGTGAATTTCAGTCTGAATCTCAGGGATGATCACAAGAAGCCTTCCTGCGCTAAGCCAAAGGGCGTGAAGCTGAAGGATTATGATGCTTATTATTATGGTACTGACGCTTACAAGGCAAAGGAAAAGGTTTGTTATCTGACCTTTGACTGCGGCTATGAGAATGGCTACACCAAAAAGATTCTCAAGACTCTGAAGGAAAATAACATTAAGGCAATCTTTTTTATCACTAAGCAGTATCTGGAAGAGAAACCGGAGATTGTGAAGCAGATGAAGGAAGAGGGTCACCTGGTTGGCAATCATACTTGTAATCATCCGAGATTATGCGATTGCTCCGTGAAGAAGATCAAAAAAGAAATCAAAGGATGCGCTAAAGCGATGAAGAAGCTGACCGGTTATGATATGGACTACTTCTGCCGTCCGCCGGAAGGCGCATACAGCGAGAGGGTACTCAAGGTTCTTCAGGATATGGGGTATGCCACCATGTTCTGGAGTCTGGCTTACTATGACTATGAACCGTCAGATGAGCCTGGCGCAGACCTGGTAGTAAGTAAGTTCAAAAAACATCATTTCCCGGGGCTGATGCCTTTAATGCATGTCATCTCCAAATCCAACAGAGATGCTCTTCCCAGAGTGATCAAGTATCTGAAGGAAAAGGGTTATCGATTTGGCGAGGTGACAGAGTTTATAAAGACGCCAAAGCAGAAGCAGGAAGAGGCAGCGGCAGCGGCTTCCACAGCTGAGACCGCGGCAGAACCAGCAGCAACAACAGCGGCAGATCAGACCGCAGCAGAATCAGCAGCAACAACAGCGGCAGATCAGACTGCAGCAGAACCGGCAGCGACGACAGCGGCAGATCAGACTTCAGCAGAACCGGCAGCGACAACAGCAGCGGAGCAGGCGCAGTAAAGGACCCAGGTCGTAGGAGGATTCCCATTGAGAATTTTAGCGGTGGATGATGAAAGAATTGCTCTTGAGAGTTTGATGAAGACCCTTAAAAAAGCCGTGCCGGAAGCGGAGATTCAGGGATTTCGCATGGGAAAAAAAGCACTGGAATACGTCCGGGGGGTACCCTGTGACATTGCCTTTCTGGACATAGAGCTGAGGGATGTGAAGGGGATTGACCTGGCGGCTGCGCTCAAGGAAATTAATCCCAACATTAATATTATTTTTACCACAGGCTACAGTGAGTATGCGGCGGAAGCTTTTCTGATCCATGCCAGCGGCTACGTGATGAAACCTGTGACTCTGGAAAAAATAGAGAGAGAGCTTTCTGAGCTGCGATATCAGATTGATTTGCCTCCCAGAAAGAAGGTTTATATCAGGACTTTCGGTGATTTTGAAGTCTTTGATTCCGAGGGGCGGCCTCTAAAGTTCCGTTATAAGAAGACCAAGGAGCTTCTGGCTTATCTTGTGGACCGCAAGGGTGCCCTATGCAGCATGCAGGAATGTATGGAGATTCTCTGGGGAGACGAAGATGCCGGCAGTCATGTTTCCTATATCAAGAACCTGAGGACAGACCTGAGGGATGCCTTTGAGAAACTGGATGCGGGAGACGCTCTTATCCGCCGCAGAGGCTATTTGGCAATTGTCCCGGATCAGGTGGATTGTGATTACTATGAGTATCTTAAGAAACATGACACTGACAGCTTCCTTGATTCTCAGGAGTACATGAAACAGTACAGCTGGAGCCGGAAAAACTGACGATTGTAAGAACTATCATATCCGCATAGACAATAAACCCCTTATATGCATAACACTTCGTGTGAAATGACATATAAGGGGTTTTTAGCGATTACTCAGTCTTCGGCAGAATCCTTTCGAACAAGGGATTTACCTTCTTCGACTGTGTTTAGGTGCTCTCCTGACCGGAGCGTTGGGGCTTTTAGTCGTAATGAACTGTACAAGAAGGCCAAGAATAAAGCAGGTGGCTGCAATGACCATCTTGGAAGGCAGGGCGTTCATGAAGCCGAAAGTCAGGTACTTATCCACTTCCATGATAAGGCTGGCTGCGGCAATTCCACCCACCAGACTGGTGATCACGATGATGACCGGCCGCATGAACTTCATGGCCAGGGCCGCGATGATCAGACCAATCAGAGCGCAGAGGAAAAACTGGATATCCCCTGAGAATGGAAGCAGGGTGGCAGCCGCCGTAAAGGCCAGAACAAAGCACAGGATAAAGATGCCCGCCAGGTAGATCCAGCTTGCCATGGCGCCTATGATGATACCTGCCACAATAACCACTGCGATGAGCGCCGGGCCGGTCAGATTAAAAATCTGGGTGGCGGCGCCGTAGCCAAGGAGGGCGCCGGCGATGAAGCCAGTGATACTCATAAAAATCCTGGAAAACTTATAGCCGAAAAAACAGACCAGTAAAGCCAGGACCAGAGAAACGACAGCACCGATCATCTTGTAGGTGTCGTCGAACTGATTAATATAAGTCTGAACTCTTTCAATATATATATCAAAAGAGTCCGGCAGAAACTTTTCGCCGGTGTGCAGAGACTGTTCCGGCAATGTTTCTAAAAAAGTCAGGAGATCTTGAAACATAATAACCTTCTTTCTTATCCGTGCATGACAGGATATCGTACTCATCATCAGGGGGAGGACTCAGAGGGCCCCTTCCTGAGAAGCGGCAGGGTCACCGCCTCAGATTCTATTGCCTTTAGAGTAACATAACCTGCTGTTTTTCGCAAATAGATCAGCCATAAATCGGTCAGTTCTATTTCAATAATATTACTTAACAGGATAAAACCATGCATTGATTGACAGTTAAGCAGCGTTTCCTTGATATCCACTTGTATGACTTTATCCTTGTCTTGGAAAATAATTTATATTATAATGTTGTGGCAGTCTGTTTGGCAGGCTGAGTTTTTGAATGAGATTCTGATAATAGAAAGCAGTAAGAAAAACCATAGAAATACGTATCTTTACGGGATGCGGGAGAGGAAAAATTATGGAAAAAATACGTACCAGATTTGCACCGAGCCCCACAGGAAGAATGCATGTCGGTAATCTGAGGACAGCACTTTACACCTATTTGATCGCCAAGCATGAGGGCGGTGATTTTGTCTTAAGAATAGAGGACACGGACCAGGAAAGATTTTTCGATGGAGCTCTTGACATTATTTACCACACGTTGGAAGCTGCAGGACTTAAGCACGACGAAGGTCCTGACAAAGACGGCGGTTACGGTCCGTATGTACAGAGTGAGCGCTGCAGCTCCGGCCTTTATATGAAATATGCCAAAGAACTTATTGCCAAAAAGGAAGCCTACTACTGTTTTTGTGATCAGGAGAGGCTGAACTCTTTGAAGCAGGTAGTGGGCGGCAAGGAAATCAGTATTTATGATAAGCATTGTCTGCATCTGTCTGAGGAAGAGGTTGCTGCCAATCTGGCAGCGGGAAAGCCCTTTGTCATCCGGGCCAATGTTCCCAATGAGGGGGAAACCACCTTCCATGACGAGATATACGGAGATATTTCCCAGCCGAATGAAGAGCTGGATGATATGATTCTCATCAAGTCTGACGGATACCCCACTTACAATTTTGCCAATGTGGTGGATGACCATCTGATGAACATTACCCATGTGGTGCGGGGAAATGAATACCTGTCTTCAGCACCAAAATATACCAGGCTCTACAATGCCTTTGGATGGGAGGAGCCCAAATATATCCATTGTCCGCTGATCACCAATGAGGAACACCAGAAACTGTCCAAACGCTCAGGACATTCTTCCTATGAGGATCTGATTGAACAGGGCTTCCTGTCCGAAGCAGTGGTGAATTTTGTAGCACTGCTGGGCTGGAGTCCTTCAGATAACCGGGAGATTTTCTCTCTTCCGGAGCTGGTGGAAGCCTTTGACTACCATCATATCAGCAAGTCTCCGGCAGTCTTTGACATGGTCAAACTGAGATGGATGAACGGGGAATACATGAAGGCGATGGATTTTGAAAGCTTTTATGAGAAAGCAGATCCTTATATCCGAAAGACCGTAACAAAAGATTATGATCTTCGGAAGATTGCCGCCCTGGTGAAGACCAGGATCGAGGTGTTCCCGGACATCCCGGAGATGATTGATTTCTTTGAGGAAGTTCCGGATTACGATCTGGATATGTATAAAAATAAGAGAAATAAGTGTACTCCTGAAAAATCCCTGGACATTCTGAGAGATGTGCGGGAGATTCTTGCCGGAATGGATTCTTTTGACAATGATACCCTGTTTGCCGTTCTTGGTGATTATGGCAGGAACAAGGGTTACAAGGTCGGTCTGGTAATGTGGCCTGTAAGGACAGCCGTTTCAGGCAAGAGAATGACGCCGGGAGGAGCCACAGAAATCATGGAGATCATTGGAAAAGAGGAATCTCTCCGGAGGATCGACCAGGCCATCAGCAGGCTGGAGGCCTGACAAAGGCCGATGATACCCGGAAAGAAGGGGGAAATTCTCCCCAATCCGCCAAGAAGGCTATTGACAAATTTTCTTAATTATGCAATAAATAAGCTATTCGATAAATCGGTAACTTGATACCGGGTTCTGATTGCTGACGGATCAGGTGAGTTTACACCCTGTAATCAGAATGATGAATATGAAACATGACAGGTAGCGATTAGACAGTTATCCGCATGTTATGCCGACCGTCTGGGCAGCTTCAGTCAAGGAGCTGCCCTTAATTTTTCAGAAAGGGAGACGATATTTATGAAGACAGATATTCAGATTGCGCAGGAAGCCCAGATGCAGCCGATCAAAGAAGTGGCGGCTCAGTACGGAATCACAGAAGATGACCTGGAACTCTATGGAAAGTATAAAGCCAAGTTTACTGACGAACTGATTCAGAGAGTGGGAAATAATGAGGATGGCAAGCTTGTCCTTGTGACAGCGATCAATCCTACACCCGCCGGAGAAGGTAAGACCACAACCAGTATCGGACTGGCTCAGGCAATGGCCAAGCTGGATAAAAAATGTCTCCTGGCCCTCAGAGAGCCATCTCTGGGCCCCTGTTTCGGAATTAAGGGCGGCGCTGCCGGAGGCGGTTATGCCCAGGTTGTACCCATGGAGGACCTGAACCTGCATTTCACAGGAGATTTCCATGCCATCACTTCTGCCAATAATCTGCTGGCAGCACTGCTGGATAACCACATCCATCAGGGGAATGAGCTCAGGATCGACTCCAGGCAGGTCGTATGGAAGAGATGCCTGGATATGAATGATCGTGCTCTCAGAAATATCGTGGTGGGACTTGGAAAGAAAGCAGACGGCTTTACCAGGGAAGACCATTTTGTAATTACCGTGGCAACAGAGATTATGGCCATCCTCTGCCTGGCCAAGGATATGAACGACCTGAAGGAAAGACTGAGCAGGATCATCGTCGCCTATGATTTTGACGGAAACCCTGTGACAGCTGGTCAGCTGAAGGCGGTGGGTTCCATGGCAGCCCTGCTTAAGGATGCCCTCAAGCCTAACCTGATTCAGACGCTGGAGCATACGGGCGCCATCGTTCATGGCGGACCATTTGCCAATATTGCCCATGGATGCAACAGTGTGAGGGCCACCAGAGCCGCTTTGAAAATGGCAGATATCGTCATTACAGAGGCAGGTTTTGGCGCGGACCTTGGCGCAGAGAAATTCTTTGATATCAAATGCCGTATGGCCGGTCTCAAACCGGATGCAGTGGTACTGGTGGCAACAGTACGGGCTTTGAAATACAATGGCGGCGTGAAGAAGGAAGATCTGGGACAGGAGAATCTGGAGGCTTTGGCCAAAGGAATCTGTAATCTGGAGAAGCACATCGAGAATCTTCAGAAATACCAGGTGCCCATCGTGGTTACCCTGAATGCCTTTGTGACAGATACAGAGGCAGAGCATGAGTATATCCGACACTTCTGTGAAGAGCGCAACTGTGAGTTTGCTCTCTCGAGAGTATGGGAAAAGGGCGGCGAAGGCGGAATAGACCTGGCAGAGAAGGTCCTCAAGACCTTAGCGGAAAAGGAGAGCAACTTCACACTCCTCTATCCTGATGAGATGCCTCTGAAGGAGAAGATTGAGACCGTTGCCTGCGAAATCTATGGTGCGGACGGTGTAGTCTTTGATCCCGCTGCAGAGAAAATGCTCGCCAAGCTGACGGATATGGGCTTTGGAAAGCTTCCTGTCTGCATGGCTAAGACCCAATATTCCCTCTCCGATGACCAGACCAAGCTGGGACGGCCGACCAACTTCAACGTGAATGTAAGGGAAGTCTATGTCAGTGCCGGTGCAGGTTTTATCGTAGCATTAACCGGTGAGATTATGACCATGCCGGGACTTTCCAAGAAGCCTGCTGCCTTTGGAATCGATGTAAATGAAGAAGGGAATATCACCGGTCTCTTCTAAAATAAAATCAGAAAAAAGCCCCTGTCCTCTACTTTTGGACAGGGGCGTTTGTTTTCCGATGATGTATCGTATCCGTTGGGTAAACTCTTCCCGTTTGACACTATTTGAGTGAAACCCAGATGGCTGGTTTCAGTGTGAAATTCTTGTCTCTGACATCGTAGCCGGAAGCCATCACGTTCTTGTTGGTGTAGACGAAGCCCATCGTTCCGGGGAAGATACCCGGGGTGCGCAGCCACCAGCATGTTTTCGTTTCGTGGAGTACGTCATAGTACTTTTCAGCTTCCTCGGCACTGAGAAGGAAAATCTTGTCACTGCCGGAAGTACCGTCAGTGCCATCGAGAGCAGTCTCAATCATAATGTCCTGCTCAGAACTTACAAAAGTCTCCTTCGTGAAGTCCGTAGAGAGCCATTTTCTTGCATCAGAATTGGCCCAGGTGACACGGGCAATCTGCTTGTCGCTGGCCTTCAGACAGAAAGGATGTTCGCTGATCGCTTCATCCTTAATCAGGAGAGCCCGATCCTTCTTTTTATCAAGAACCCTCCAGGCATAGCCGCCGAAGAAGGCCAGTTCACTGAGCGGTGTATTCCGGATGATTTTCTGCTCCAGTTTCGCCAGCTTTTCTGCGGAGTCCTTGTAATCCTCCATGGCGACAGCATGATAGTCCATGCAGGCTGTTTCCGGGTTTGAGGAAGACGCGTCTCCTGCGGCCTTATACCGACATTCCAGATAGTTATCATAGGCTTTCGGATCTTTATTCCGGGAATAGATATTCTGGAAGGCTGCCCAGGCACTGGAATTATCCCCTACAATCTTGTTGAAATACCCCTGGGCATACTTGAAGTAAATGGTTCTGGAGAAAGCCAGGAGGGCAAAGATACCGAGAATGACGACAATACTGAGAAAAAGGCTCTGCTTTTTCTGCCGAGATTCCGTCTGGGCAGCAAGGCGGTCACATTCATCAGCACGCTCTTTGGCATCAGAACAGTTGAGGGCGGCCTGGTAGAGGTCCGGCGGGGTGTACTGTTCATAGAGCTTATGTCCTTTGGCATAATTATGAATTCTAAGGAAAATGGTCTGAGCGGAATAATAGTCGTTGGGGGTCTGGGCCTTATCCCTGATGGAACAGGCTTCATTATAAAGAGCAACTCTGCCTGCGGCCCTGGCGGTACATTTCTTCACTCTCATCTCATTAATCTCATCCATACTGGAAAAGTATGGGCGAGATCGCTTAAGATAGCGGATCGCACGATGGTAGTACTTTTCCTGATCTTCGTACTGCTTCATATGCCCGGCAATCTCAACATATCTCATGGCAGTATTATAATTCTGTTCCGCCTGCTCCTCCTCTGTAAGCTCATCCACGGATTCCTCATAATCAAATGTAATATCAACTTTGGAATTCTTTTTTTTCATGATAGAGATCCTTTCAGAATAAACCTTTTTGAAAAAGATGTATCGAGTAATGATAACATTTTTTTCAAGGAAAGACAAGAGGAGAGAGCCGCCAAAAACCAGGGACAGGGGTAAGGGTGTTATCTGGCAGCAAAGAAAAAACGGAGAAAAAGAATCCTATGAACCTGCAATGAGGAAAAGGGGAGAAAAAATGTGTAGACAGTCCAGCAAAGAAATCATAATAAAATCTTGAAAAGATGTTTTTTTAATGATATAGTCAATTTATAGCAGTAGGTTTATAAATAAGAAGAAAGGATGTGAAGGTGGGATTATCTGCAGGATCTTTTCGTAATGACAGGCGATTTGTTATGAGAGATATGCGATAGAAGTAAAAGTGAAAAAAGAGAGGATCGATATGAGAGAGCAGAGAAAGTATGTAAGGGAAATTATGTCATTGCTGGCCCTTGTTTTTCTGCTGGCAGTTGTATCCAAGGTAAATGTAAAAGCCGCGGCACCTACCTCAAAAGGTTTTTCGGTACATCATATCAGTAATGATCGTACAACCGTAGGAATTGATTTGCCAAACAACCACGTCATGAAGCAGGCGCAGCTGATTGACGCAAAAGGAAATATTCTGAAGTCTCAGAAATGTGTGAAATACGTTGTTTTTACAGGGCTTTCTGCCAATAATGTTTACCGTTGCCGTTACCGTACGCTGATTCGGGATTATACACTTAATAAGTATGTAGTCAGCTCAGACTGGTCGGAGATGATCGGATTCATCCCCACGAGCTACAAGATGAGTCAGATCGGTTCAAAGAGGGCATTTTCAGTAGCGATGCCCGCTGTGAACGGTGTAGCAAAATATTGGATTTTCATGTCCAGGAAACAGAATTCCGGATATGTATCTGTAAAGAAAGTCAGACCTGGCAAGACCGTAAAGATCTCCAAATTCAAGGGGAAGAAACTCCAGAAGAATACCTATTATTATGTGAGAATTTACCCCATTTTGAAGAATCAGATGATTTGTTATCCCAGCACATCAAGGATTATATTTAAGCGAAATTAAAATCTACTGCAGAATGATGCCATAGGCAGGATTTCTTAATCCTGTATTTGATTCCGTTTATTGGAATAGACTTTCACGGAAGCCGTATGTACTATGTACATGGGGCTTCTTTTTATGTGTATACCACCCTTTTTCTTCCTTGTCTTTTTTTTCTTTTTGTCATATAATAATTAGTTGTACGCTCTGGGAGGACATGATTCAGAGTTGATATTACATCCTTATCTAAGAGTTTCGAGGGAGGACGACATGGCTAAAAAACCATATTATATTACGACGGCGATTGCCTATACATCCGGCAAGCCTCATATTGGAAATACCTATGAGATTGTTCTGGCAGATGCGATAGCCAGATTTAAGAGAAAGGAAGGCTATGATGTTCGGTTCCAGACAGGAACGGATGAGCATGGCCAGAAGATAGAACTGAAAGCCCAGGAGGCAGGCATTACCCCCAAAGAGTTTGTTGACCAGGTGGCCGGGGAGATCAAAAGGATCTGGGACCTCATGGATACTTCCTATGATAAATTTATCAGAACAACGGATAAAGACCATGAGAGACAGGTTCAGAAGATTTTTAAAAAGCTCTATGATAAGGGAGACATTTATGAGGGCCATTATGAAGGCCTTTACTGTACGCCTTGTGAGTCTTTCTTCACCGAGTCCCAGCTGGTGGACGGCAAATGCCCCGACTGCGGACGCCCTGTTCAAAAGGCAAAAGAACCGGCCTATTTTTTCCGTATGAGCAAGTATGCGGACAGATTGATCGACCATATCAACAGCCATCCAGAATTTATTCAGCCTGAATCCCGAAAGAACGAGATGATGAATAACTTCCTTCTGCCCGGTCTGCAGGATCTGTGTGTTTCCAGAACTTCTTTTACCTGGGGTATCCCGGTGGACTTTGATCCCAAGCATGTTGTCTATGTATGGCTCGATGCTCTGACCAACTACATCACCGGCCTCGGCTATGACGCAGACGGGAATCACGGGGAGCTTTTTAAGAAATACTGGCCGGCAGACCTCCATTTGATTGGAAAGGATATTATTCGTTTCCATACCATCTATTGGCCGATTTTCCTGATGGCGCTTGATGTTCCGCTGCCCAGACAGGTCTTTGGTCATCCATGGCTTCTGGTGGGAGATGGTAAGATGAGTAAGTCTAAAGGAAATGTTATCTACGCGGATGATCTGGTGGATATGTTCGGCGTGGACGCAGTGAGATATTTTGTGCTCCATGAGATGCCTTTTGAGAATGACGGCGTCATCACCTGGGAATTGCTGGTGGAGAGGATGAATTCCGACCTGGCCAATACCCTGGGCAATCTTGTGAATCGTACGATCTCCATGTCCAATAAATATTTTAACGGCGTGGTTGCCAATGGCGGGGTGACAGACGGATTTGATAAAGATCTGATGGATGTTGCTCTTGATACCAAGAGAAAGGTTGTCAGAAAGATGGCTTCTCTTCGGGTGGCTGACGCCATGACAGAGATTTTCAATCTGTTTAAGAGATGTAATAAATATATTGATGAGACGACGCCCTGGCTCCTTGCCAAAGATCCGGAACAGAAAGACAGGCTGTCCACAGTACTCTACAATCTTGTGGAGAGCATCATCATAGGTGCGTCTCTTCTGGAAAGCTTTATGCCGCAAACTGCCCAGCGCATCTATAAGCAGCTGGGAACCTCCGGCCGCACCATGGAAGAACTGGATATTTTCGGCCTCTATCCGTCAGGAAATACAGTGACAGACAAGCCGGAGATTCTTTTTGCGAGACTTGATATGAAAGAAGTCATCGAGAAAGTTGATGCCATGTATGCTGCAAGGAATGCAGGAAGTCAGGCAGAGGAAGAGCAGGAAGAGGCGGAGCCGGTGATTGATCTTGAGGCCAAGCCGGAGATCAGTTTCGAGGAGTTCGGTAAGCTTCAGTTCCAGGTAGGACGCATCATTTCCTGTGAGGCAGTGAAGAAGTCAAAGAAGCTTCTCTGCTCTCAGGTACAGATTGGCAGTCAGGTGAAACAGATTGTATCAGGCATTAAGAAGCAGTATTCTCCTGAGGAGATGGTGGGCAAGAAAGTTATGGTACTGGTTAACCTGAAACCGGCCAAGCTGGCAGGCGTTCTCTCTGAGGGCATGCTTCTTTGTGCTGAGGACGAGGAAGGGCAGCTTTCCCTTATGGTACCGGAGAAAGATATGCCGGCAGGTGCAGAAATCTGTTAAGATATGTGATAAAAGGGGGCTGCCGCATTAAAGCGGCTGCCACGTTGACTTAAAAGGCAAGGGTCCCCATGTCCTGTGTTGTGTCAGTTGTTGGCATCTGTTCGTCTGATGACGGACTGAGATCAGTCCGTCCCAGAACGCACAGACACC
>JBGUIF010000077.1:0-63668 GCA_045112755.1 Anaerobutyricum sp. | reverse complement strand
CACCACCAAACGACAAACACGTAGGACATGGGGATCCTTGCCTTATCCTCAAGGTTCTGATCCGCTTTTATACGACAGCCTCGTAATCATAAATCGTTTGATTCTCTGATATGCAGCAGTCCTGCTGACAGAACTATCAGGCCATGATCAGGACAAGGAAGAAAGATAGGCGTCAAGGCCCTTTTTCCTGAGCTTGCAGGAAGGGCAGCTGCCGCAGCCGTCACCGACAATCCCGTTGTAACAGGTCAGGGTTTTGTTCCTGATAATATCCAGGACCTTCAGCTGATCGGCCAGGGCCCAGGTTTCCTTTTTGTCGAGCCACATCAGGGGAGTAATGATGTCAAAGGGATAGTCCATTGCCAGGTTCAGGGTGACATTGAGTGATTTGATAAAGACATCCCGGCAGTCCGGGTAGCCGGAAAAGTCGCTTTGGGATACGCCGGTGATAATATCTGTAATTCCTTTCTGTTTGGCAAAGACAGCTGCATAGGAAAGAAACAGGTGATTCCGGCCGTCCACAAAGCTGTTGGGAGTTCCGGCAGCAGGGGCCGTTTCGTCCACAGGGATGTCTGCCCTGGTCAGAGAATTGGGGGCCAGCTGGTTCAGCAGGCTCATGTCCATAATATAGTGTTCTATGCCATAATCCTGACAAATTGCCTTTGCACAGTCGAGCTCTCTGATGTGCCTTTGTCCATAGTCGAAGGACAGGGCAATGACTTTTTCATATCGTTCCAAAGCCCAGAAAAGGCATGTGGTAGAATCCTGACCTCCGCTGAATACAACAACGGAGGCTTTTTTGTTTTTGGGTTCCTGCATGTTGTAATTCCCTCCTATGCATAGAGCAGCCGGCCATGGCTGCAAAAAAACCTTCTGTGATATCGCAGCTACTGATTCAACATCATGTACAGTTTGTTCTGAATGCCGGCATTCGTTTCGAACTGACCTCTGAGTGTGGTCGTCACAGTGGAGGCACCGGCCTTTTTGATTCCTCTGGCTGACATGCAGCTGTGGGTTCCCTGAATGATCACCGCCACATCCTCAGAGCCGGTGGCCTCGCTGATGATCTGTGCAATGTCATTACCCAGCCTTTCCTGCAGCTGCAGTCTTTTGGCTGCCATATCGCAAATCCTTGCGATTTTACTGAGACCAATGACTTTGTCTTTGGGAATGTAGGCGACGGATACTTTCATGTCGTACATCAGAGCAATGTGATGTTCACAGTAGCTGAACACAGAAATATCTTTTACCAGGACCATGTCCTTGTTGTCAGGGCCTACGGCCAGGTCGTCCTTAAATGATTTATTAAATTTGAGGGCAATCTCATGGTTGGTATAATTCATGCCTTCAAACACTTCTTCGTACATGCGGGCAACACGGTCCGGGGTCTCACGAAGTCCTTCCCGGTCCGGGTCATCACCCAGGGCAATCAGAATCCCGCGGATATGTTTTTTGATTGCTTCTTTATCGATTGCCATGATTTCCTCCTTCTTTGATACCGATTATACGCCGCGCTGGTCGGGCTCCCAGATATATTTGTGCATCTGAAGCTGCAGCCGGGCCTCTGTAAAATGGTGGTCAATCATATATTGCACGATGTCTTTGACATCGATTTTTCCAAAGACAGCACTTAAGAAAATGCCGCATCGGTCTCCCAGGGAATAATCACAGCAGATCTGCCGTGACCTGTCCAGATCCCGGCGGCTTCCTACCACGAACTTGACACAGTCGTCCTCATTCAGCAAGGAATAGTTGCTGGTGATCATATGATCTTCCATGCCGCTGCCGGGACATTTATAGTCAAGAGTGAACACAGGACGGGGTTGAATTTCCTGGAAGGGACGGATATCCACACTTCCGTTGGTCTCGATTTCTACCCGGTAGCCTTCCCGGCCAAGGGCAGCAATCAGAAGATCGATGTGAGGCGTCAGCAGGGGTTCTCCGCCGGTGAGGGTAACATCCTTTACCCGGCAGCCTTCCAGCCAGGAAAGAATATCCTGAACGCTGAGCTCCTCTATGGGGCAGGTATCGCTGCAGGCCCAGGAAGTATCACAAAAACTGCAGTGGAGATTACATCCCCTCATACGGATAAATGCCGCGAGACGTCCGGCTTCACTGCCTTCGCCGTTGATGCTGATAAAACGTTCAGCGACAGGGTAAAAAAATTCTGATGAGCGGCCTGCCATAGTCATTCCTCCCTGTATGTCGAGCAATTACCTGGCGTCTCATAGACTGTCACGTCATAGACGGGAAGCTGTCTGGCACGGAATTCCTCATAGAAATGACGGGCAAAGCATTCGGAAGTCGGACGGAAGGAGACCTCTGTCAGCTGGAAACCCTCTTCCTTGAGGACCTCGATCGTAACGGGTCTGAGACTGCCTTTTTCATAGATCAGGGTGTGGTCATAGCGGTCGACAAGGTCTTTCAAAATACTCTTGAAATCGCCAAAGTCCATGATCATGGCCCGGGAAGAGCCTGCATCTTCAAGTTCCGGCGCCGAGATTCGGGCAATGACCCGCCATCGGTGACCATGAATATTTGAGCAGGCCCCAAGATGTCCCTTCAGAAAGTGAGCAGCGTCAAAGGTCTGTTCTGTTGTCAACAGGTACATGGTTATTCCTCCAATCAAAAATGAACAATACCACTGTCAGGCGTGCGCCCCGGGTATCTCAGACTTTTACGGGAGGACAGAAATTCAGGGGATAAAAAAATGCTGAGTTGTTCCCCAGCAAATAAAGACATGATTATCGTGAAAATGCTGTCCTAGTTTTTTTTAATGACAGGATGGTACAAACGAACTGTCATTTTGAAGTTTAACATGGTCAGTATGTTTTGTAAAGGTTGAATGTTATCCAGGGATTCTGTATAATAAACAATGAAAAGAAATCCTTTTACATCGAAGGAGAACACAGATGAAAATTGTTGAGAAACAAAGACGTTTTTTATCGAATTTTAAGGGACATCTGCATACCATTAACCGGCATAAAATGCTGGTGACCAGGATGTGCTTCCAGGTGGGGCTCTATCGGCAGGGCCTCCTCCATGATCTGTCCAAGTATCATCCCAGGGAGTTTGTTCCCGGAGTCCGTTATTTTCAAGGGAACCGAAGCCCCATCACTCAGGAAAAAGAACTCAATGGGTGCTCTGAAGGCTGGCTGCACCATAAGGGGAGGAATCCTCATCATTTTGAGTACTGGATTGACTACGTTTTCCATAAAGGGCACAAAGATGATAAGCACCTGGTCGGGATGAAAATGTCGAAAAAGTATGTGGCTGAGATGGTGATTGACCGGATCTGCGCCAGCAAGAACTACCAGGGAGACGCCTATGCTGATGACAGTGCGCTGATTTATTATATGAGGGGCAGGGACATCATGCTCATTCATGAGGAGTCAGACTATCTGGCCAGATACCTGCTGACCATGCTCGCTGAGAAGGGTGAAGACTATCTGCTTCACTATATGAAGAGTCGTCTTTTGAGACACAAGAACAGAGATTATCATGTGACTGAGGGGCGCCTGTATCTGGATTGAGACCGGGGATTTTTATCTCGGAATTAAACATTGACAATGTTGGATTTATTAAAAATGAGATTGACCTTGAAATTTTCAGATGTTTGAGCTATAGTATAGCTATAAATAGCCTGGAATGTTCGAGAGCCCCTGCTTGTTTGAACCTACATTTTTGATTAGGGAGATTTACATTGTCCTCATTGATGACAGGCCTTCCATTCAGGAGGAAGTCAGAGATTGGACTGCGATCGCCCACCTGGCTGAGGCTAGGAATCAAATTAGCAGGATACGGCATTTTGGGCACGCATTTTGTGCCGTCTCATTTTTATGAGACGGCTTTTTGTACTTAAAGGTTGTCACGCGGTCTTACGTGCCGGCACGGGAAGCCCCTGACAACAGGTATACGGGGTTCGGATATGAGGGGTAAAAAGCGACTGACCAATTTATATCAGCTGATCACGGACTTTGTGAAAAAATGTAATGATGATCATGTGGGAGCTTTTGGCGCCATGGCAGCCTTTTTTATGCTCTTATCCATCATTCCCTTTATGATTTTCACTTTGACATTAACCAGATATCTTCCCTTCTCCAAAGATGATCTGATTACGTTTCTGACGAATATTCTTTCTTTCGAGAGTGATTCTCTCATAAGAAAGATTGTCAATGAGGTCTACAGCAAGGCGGGAACAACCGTGTCAGCAATCTCCATCGTGATGGCTCTCTGGTCTTCTTCCAGGGGAGTGTACGCTATTTCTTTGGGATTGAATTCTGTCTATGATATCGATGAAAACAGAAACTATTTTGTGCTGCGATTCTTTTCTATGATTTACACAGCTCTGCTGGCGGTTCTGATCTGTATCATCGTGGTTGTCTGGATTTTCGGCAACACTCTCTATGATTATTTTAAGGAACGTTTTGAATTTTTGGGGAATATTATCAGCAGTATGGTCCACAAAAGAGCCATATTTACAATAATAGTTCTGACGATTGTCTTCATGCTGATCTACCAGTATATCCCGAATCGACGGTCCAGGTTCATCAGCCAGCTGCCTGGGGCCATCATCTGTTCTCTGGGCTGGATCATATGCTCCGTGGGCACAGAGTTCTACGTCAGCCATTTTGGAAGCTTTTCCTATATCTATGGCAGTATGGCCAGTATCATGCTGATTATCCTGTGGCTTTATATTTGTATGTCCATCGTTTTTTACGGGGCAGAGATCAATTATTTTCTGGAAAATAAGAAGAACTATCATAAACTGGTACGAATCCTGCGTCCCAACTGGACCAGGCAGCGCCGGCGTGAAGAGCGCAAACTCAAAAGTGATGCCAGTCAGGATAATTGGCTGACCAGACATCGGATTTCCATGCGGGAGATCATGAACGGCGACAAGAAGCCATCCGGGGCCAAACGCAAAAAGGAGGAGAAGAAGAACCATGTATCATCTGAAGAGAAAACTGATTGATGAGATTACAGATTTTATATTTTTGGAAAATCCGCTGGAGAAGGCGGACGTCATCTTTATTCCCGGGGATGCAAGACCTGAGCACACGGAAGAAGCAGCCAGGCTTTATGCCCGGGGCTATGCTCCTCTCCTGGTCCCTTCGGGCCGCTTTGCCAAGGTACAGGGCCGCTTTCAGGGTGTGAAAGCAGGAGCTGATGTGTATGGGGATTCCTTCTCCTGTGAAGCAGATTTTCTGGAAAAAGTTCTCCTGGACAACGGAGTTCCTAAAGAGGCCATTCTAAAGGAAGATCAGGCAACCTATACTCTGGAAAATGCAGAGAAAAGCAGGGCCCTTCTCATAGAGCACGGCCATGTGCCCGGCGTGGACCTCAAGAAGGCCATTGTCTGCTGCAAGGCCCACCATGCCAGAAGGTGCTGTCTCTACTATGGGATGGTTTTCCCGGAGCTTGATCTGATCATTCACCCGGTTGCCGTGGACGGCATTGACAGAAGAAGCTGGTATGGGACAGAAGCCGGCAGGGAGCTTGTGCTGGGAGAACACGCAAGAATAGGCCAGCAGCTGCTCATGATGGAAGGCAGGATTTGCTGGGATTAAAGGTTGACATATCCGTTTTCTTCATATAAAATGGTTTACGTTGTGAAAGTTACCGAATTATAAGATAAAGGTGTTGAAGGTGATGACTGGCGGCCCTCCGGTCCCACGTCAAAGTAGAAACCTGTCATCCTGCAGAGAGAAGGAACCATCGGCTGGAAGTTCCTTCAGGCCCTGACCCGTTTTCGAAGTTCCTCACTGGAGCCTCAGTCCGTGGAAGTCTGCCTGCGGCAGACCTGAAGGATTGACGCATGGCGCCCGTTAAGCGCTTTCTGGAGTGCCCGCCCCGGCGGGAACCAGGGTGGTACCGCGATCATACGTCCCTGATTGAATCAGGGACGTTTTTTTATATTTTCCAAAAAAGGAGTATCCATTTATGAAAGAAAGAATTGAAGAGATCCGCAAGGCCGCGGCAGCAGCCATCGAGAAAGCGGAAAAGATGGACAATCTCAATGATGTCAAAGTAACCTATCTCGGCAAGAAAGGAGAACTGTCCAGGCTGCTTAAGGGCATGAAAAATGTGGCGCCGGAGGATCGGCCCAAAGTCGGCCAGATGGTAAATGAGGCCCGCTCAGTAATCGAGGAGAAGATGAAAGAGAAGATGGATGGCATTCAGAAGGCCATCCTTGAGGAGAAGATGAAGAAAGAGGTCATTGACGTGACTCTGCCGGGCAGGAAAATGGAATTGGGGCATCGGCATCCCAACCAGATTGCGCTTGATGACATTGAGAGAGTCTTCATCGGCATGGGCTATGAAGTGGTGGAAGGCCCGGAAATTGAGTATGACCGCTACAATTTTGAACTGCTGAATATTCCGGCCAATCATCCTGCCAAAGATGAGCAGGATACGTTCTATATTAACAAGGACATCCTGCTCCGGACCCAGACATCTCCCGTACAGGCCAGGATAATGGAAACAGGCAGAATGCCCATCCGTGTGATTGCCCCCGGCCGTGTATTCCGGTCTGACGAGGTAGACGCCACCCACTCCCCTTCTTTCCATCAGGTGGAAGGATTGGTTGTGGATAAGGGAATTACCTTTGCGGATCTCAAGGGTACCCTTCAGCAGTGGGCAGAGGAATTCTTTGGCCCGGATACCAAGGTGAAGTTCCGTCCCCATCATTTCCCATTCACTGAGCCCAGTGCGGAAGTGGATGTCACCTGTTTTAAGTGCGGCGGCAAGGGCTGCCGTATGTGTAAGGGAAGTGGATGGATTGAAATCCTGGGATGCGGCATGGTTCATCCCAAGGTGCTGTCGGATTGCGGCATAGACCCGGAGGTCTACAGCGGATTTGCGTTTGGTATCGGTCTGGAGCGTATCACACTTCTCAAGTATGAGATTGATGATATGCGCCTGCTCTACGAGAATGACGTCCGTTTCCTGAGACAATTCTAGGGACCGGGTCCGACTGTGGGAACATCATGACTTCACAGCCTGTATGTACTTGAAAATGCTGATAAACAGCCGCCGTGCGGCTGATATAATTCGAATAGATAAAAGGAGACAATGGAATGAATACACCTATTTCATGGATAAAAGCTTATGTTCCGGACCTGGACTGCAGCGTGCAGGAATATGTGGACCGGATGACTCTTTCCGGCTCCCACGTGGAAAATGCAGTGCTGCTGGATAAGAATCTGGAGAAAATCGTCGTTGGAAAAATTGAGAAGATTGAGAAACATCCGGATGCGGATAAGCTGTTGATCTGCCAGGTAAATGTGGGTACAGAGACTGTGCAGATCGTAACGGGGGCCCCCAATGTTTCTGAGGGAATCCTGGTTCCGGTGGTTCTGGACGGCGGCCGTGTGGCAGGCGGTCATGACGGAAGTCCCAATCCTGAGAATGGAATCAAGATCAAGAAGGGCAAACTGAGAGGCGTTGTGTCCTATGGCATGATGTGCTCCATTGAAGAGATGGGAAGCAGCCGGGAAATGTACCCGGAAGCACCGGAGAACGGCATCTATATTTTCGACGAGTCACGGAATGTAAAGCCGGGCGATGATGCCGTGGAGGCCCTGGGGCTTCATGATGCTGTGGTGGAGTTTGAGATTACCAGCAATCGGGTGGACTGCTTCAGTATGGTCGGCATGGCCCGGGAAGCAGCGGCAACCTTTGAGAAACCGTTCTATCCGCCGGAAATCAAAGCGACTGGTGACGATGATGACGTCAGCAAATATATCAGTGTGGAAGTCGAGGATCCCGACCTCTGTCCGAGATATACGGCAAGGGTTGTCAGGAATATCCGTCTTGGCGAATCACCGGAATGGATGAAGAGAAGACTGGCAGCTATGGGAATCCGGCCCATCAACAATATCGTGGACATTACCAACTATGTCATGGAAGAGTTTGGTCAGCCCATGCATGCCTATGATCTGGAAAAGATCCGCGGCAGCAAGATAATTGTTAAGAGAGCTGCAGACGGGGACAGCTACAATACTCTTGACGGTCAGGAGAGAAAGCTTGACCATGACGTGCTTATGATCAATGACGCTGAAGGCCCGGTGGGAATTGCCGGAATCATGGGCGGAGAGAACTCCATGGTGACGGATGATATTAAGACCATGCTTTTTGAAGCGGCAAATTTCGATGGGACCAACATCCGTCTTTCTTCCAAGAGAATTGGTCTTCGTACCGATGCTTCCGGTAAATTCGAGAAAGGTCTTGACCCGGAAAATGCCCTGGCAGCTATGAACCGTGCCTGTCAGCTGGTGGAGGAGCTCGATGCCGGCGATGTGGTTGGAGGAGTGGTGGATGTATATCCCAATCCTGTGGAAGAGGTAACACTCCCCTTTGAGCCGGACAAATACAATACTTTACTGGGAACAGAAGTTGCTCCGGAAACCATGCTGGAATACTTCAGACGTCTGGAAATCAGCTATGACCCTGAAACCAACCAGCTTCACATTCCTTCGTTCCGTCAGGACCTGCGCTGTTCTGCGGATATGGCAGAGGAAGTAGCCCGTTTCTTTGGTTATGACAACATTCCCACTACCCTTCCCCGAGGAGAGGCCACAGCGGGAAAGAAATCCTTTGCCTCCCGGGTTCAGGATACTGCCATGGAAGTGGCTGAGCAGAATGGCTTCTCCGGCGGCATGTGTTTCTCCTTCGAAAGCCCCAAGGTTTTCGATAAGCTGCTCATGGATAAGAATGATCCTCTTCGCCAGGCCATTGTCATCTCTAATCCTCTCGGCGAGGATTACTCCATCATGAGAACAGTGGAGGTTGACGGAATTCTCACCTCTCTGGCGGGCAATTTCAATCACAGAAACAAGGACGTCCGTCTCTATGAATTCGGCAATGTCTATCTGCCTAAGAGCCTTCCTCTCACGGAGCTTCCGGATGAACGCCAAAGGCTGGTCCTTGGCATGTACGGAGAGGGTGACTTTTTCACATTAAAAGGCGTACTGGAAGAACTCTTTTTCAAGCTGGGCTTCCTTGACCGTGTGGAATTTGAACCCAGCAAGGCCAAGACTTATCTACATCCGGGAAGACAGGCCCTGGTGATGCTGGACGGCACAAAGATCGGTTATATCGGTCAGGTTCATCCCATTGTCTGTGACAATTATGGTATGGGAAAATGTACTCCTTATCTGGCAGCTCTTGATATGCCCTCCATCGTGGAGAAAGCTACTTTTGACCGTAAGTACCAGGGTGTTGCCAGGTATCCGGCCGTCAACCGTGACCTGAGTCTGGTGATGGACAAACGTATTTTCGTTGGTCAGGTGGAAAAGATTATGAAAGAAAAAGGCGGGAATCTGCTGGAAAGCATTCAGCTTTTTGATGTTTATGAAGGCGCCCAGGTCGGACCTGGCAGGAAGTCTGTCGCTTTCAGCCTCGTTTTCCGGTCTCCGGAGAAAAGCCTGGAGGCTGCGGAGGTCAATGCCGTCGTCGACCGGATCCTCAGGGAACTGGAGAAGAATGGCGTTGAGCTCAGAGCCTGAGAGACAGATTCACAGATTTGGAGATCTGATATTATGACAATGAAAACCAGTGATTTTGCGTTTGATCTGCCGGAAGAACTGATTGCCCAGGACCCACTGGAAGACAGGTCTTCCTCCAGATTGATGCTTTTGGATAAAAATACCGGTGAGATTTCTCACCGGATTTTCCATGAGATAACCAGTTTTCTCAGAGCGGGGGATTGTCTGGTCATCAATGACACCAAGGTGATACCGGCCAGACTGCTGGGTCAGAAAGAAGGAACCGGGGCTAATATAGAGATTCTGCTTCTTAAAAGGAAGGAGAATGACGTCTGGGAGACTCTGGTGAAACCCGGAAAAAAATGTCGGCCGGGGGCCCGCATCCTCTTCGGGAACGGGGACCTGAAAGCGGAGATTCTGGAGATTCTGCCTGACGGAAACAGACATGTCAGGTTTTACTATGATGGTATTTTTGAGGAAGTGCTGGATCGGCTTGGCCAGATGCCCCTTCCACCTTATATTACCCATCAGCTTAAGGACAAAAACCGCTACCAGACAGTCTATGCCAAATATGAGGGGTCTGCTGCAGCACCCACGGCGGGACTGCATTTTACCAGGGAACTCCTGGGACAGATTGAGGAAATGGGTGTAAATATTGCCAGGGTTACTCTTCATGTAGGACTTGGAACCTTCCGGCCTGTCAAAGTAGACAATGTGCTGGACCATCATATGCACTCAGAGTTTTATCAGGTGACGGAAGCGGCTGCTGAAATGATCAACCGCACAAGAAAAGAAGGCGGAAGGATTATTTCTGTGGGCACTACTTCCACCAGGACGCTGGAATCAGCGGCTTCCGACGATGGAATGGTCCATGCCGGCAGCGGGGACACGGACATATTTATCTATCCCGGCTATAAATTCAAAGTGATCGATGGGTTGATTACGAACTTCCATCTTCCTGAATCCACCCTCCTGATGCTGGTATCGGCCCTGGCGGGCCGCGAGCATGTCCTCCGCGCCTACAGAGAGGCAGTGAAGGAAAGATATCGCTTTTTCTCTTTCGGGGATGCTATGTTTATCCATTAGAGATACGGGACACTGTCGGAAGAGACACCGACGGATGACAGGACTGTCATATTAAAGCGGTCATGAACTTGAGATAAAGAAAAGGATCCCCATGTCCTACGTGTTTGTCGTTTGGTGATGTCTGTGCGTTCTGGGACGGACTGATCTTAAGTCCGTCATCAGACGCACAGATGCCACCAACTGACACAACACAGGACATGGGGATCCTTTTCTTTTTCGTTGACGAGACAGCCGCTTTAATGTGACAGTCTCGTGCCATTATTACAGCTGAGGTCCTGCAGCCACCAGAGCCTTGCCGGCTTTATTGCTGGTGTATTTCTCAAAATTCTTGTTGAATCTGGATGCCAGGTCTTTGGCTTTTTCTTCCCATTCATTGACGTCTGCATAAGTATCACGAGGATCAAGAATGCCGGTATCTACGCCCTTGAGCTCTGTGGGAACCTCCAGATTGAAGTAAGGAATGGTTTTGGTCGGAGAATTCTTGATATCTCCATTGAGAATTGCATCGATGATACCACGGGTATCTTTGATGGAGATTCTCTTGCCGCTTCCGTTCCAGCCGGTATTGACCAGATAAGCTTTGGCCCCGCTCTTCTCCATTCTCTTTACAAGCTCCTCAGCATATTTTGTCGGATGCAGTTCGAGGAAGGCCTGTCCGAAGCAGGCGGAGAAAGTCGGTGTCGGCTCGGTAATACCACGCTCAGTGCCGGCCAGCTTTGCTGTGAAACCACTGAGGAAGTAGTACTGGGTCTGTTCCGGAGTCAGGATGGAAACCGGAGGAAGTACACCGAAGGCGTCCGCTGACAGGAAGATTACGTTGTCAGCTGCGGGAGCTGCGGAAACCGGACGAACGATATTCTCAATATGATCAATCGGGTAAGATACCCGGGTGTTTTCTGTAACACTCTTGTCATCAAAATCAATCTTGCCATTCTCATCAAGAGTGACATTTTCCAGGAGGGCGTCCCTGCGGATGGCGTTATAGATATCCGGCTCGGACTCCTTATCCAGATTGATTACCTTGGCATAGCAGCCGCCCTCAAAATTGAAGACGCCGTTGTCGTCCCAGCCGTGCTCGTCGTCGCCGATCAGAAGACGTTTGGGATCGGTGGAAAGTGTGGTCTTGCCTGTTCCGGAAAGACCAAAGAAAATGGCAGTATGCTCGCCGTTCATATCCGTGTTGGCGGAACAGTGCATAGATGCGATTCCCTTCAGGGGCAGGTAGTAGTTCATCATGGAGAACATACCCTTTTTCATCTCGCCGCCGTACCAGGTGTTCAGGATCACCTGCTCCCGGCTGCTGACATTGAACAAAACGGCGGTCTCAGAATTGAGGCCCAGCTCTTTATAATTTTCAACCTTTGCCTTGGAGGCAGTGTAAACGACAAAGTCCGGCTCGAAGGAGGCAAGCTCTTCCTCGGTGGGACGGATGAACATATTTTTTACAAAATGTGCCTGCCAGGCAACTTCCATGATAAAGCGGACTGCCATGCGGGTATCCTCGTTGGTGCCGCAGTAAGCGTCCATGACATAGAGCTTCTTGCCGGAAAGCTGCTCCTGAGCAAGCTTCTTGCAGGCTGCCCATGTCTCGGGGGAAGCGGGGTGATTATCATTGGGGTACTCAGGACTTGTCCACCAGACCGTGTCCCTAGAGTTCTCGTCCATGACAATGAATTTGTCCTTGGGGGAACGCCCTGTGTATATTCCGGTCATAACGTTCACAGCATCAAGCTCACTTAGCTGGCCCTTTTCATAGCCGGTGAGTGACGGATCCATCTCATCCTTAAAAAGCTGCTCGAAAGATGGGTTGTGTATGATTTCTGTTGTATTTGCGATGCCATATTTCGTTAAATCAATTACTGCCATAATAAACCTCTCTCTAAGTTATAAAGTGTTCATGCCAACGGCTCACAGGCCCGGTATGAAAGTCAAATGGTAACAACATATCTGAATGCGGAACAACCGCTAATTCATAGTGTGGTTTTTATGATATCCTCTTCTCCTGCAGACACCGTTTTGGAATCATTGAAGTGAAGTCAATGAATCACTTTCTGTCAAAATCATTGTTGATGGGCAGCGATTCAAAAAGAATCTTCGGGATGGTTCCTCAGATAATAAAGCAGGAAAACAGGAATATGTCGGAAAAATACAGCATTAACCCTGCAAATGTTCCGAGTTGTTATTATAATATGTAATGGGGAAGCTGTCAAGACGATATGAATTTTCAAAAAAGGAATATTTCATTTTGAGATTTGTTATTTTTTTCACTTCAAAGAAATCCGCTTAATATGAGAAAACAGAATGCTTTCATTTGAAATAGATGCGAAAGGATTATTCAATGGATATCACAGTGAAGGCCGTACTTTTCTGCCAGCTTTCTTGAGGCAATATTGTCTTTTTTCATGGAGACCCGGATGGGAAGCGCAGGGTAAAGAGTTCGGAAATAATTGAGTAAGACTGGAAGGATTTCTGTACCGATTCCCTGACGGCGAAACTTTTTTTTCAGGACATAACCGATTTCGGCAGAATGGTCCTCGGGGGTGTTAAAACCGGCAAAACCGAGAAAATTATCATTCTTTTTGTCAATGATTCCGTAGAAACCAATTTCAAAAAAGGCGTACTGGCAGGAGATGTAATTCTTCAGAAACGATTCGCAATGAAGCAGGCGATGCCGGGAGGTCAGATACTCACGTGGAAAAAAGAGAGCATCTTCATCAGAGATATTTTCCAGATCCAGTCGGAGGAGGTCCTCAAGGTTATCCATAGAAAGTTCTCTAAGGAGGAAGCGGCTGCTTTCTCCGATAACTAAAGGAATATGATAATGGCGGCAGAATACCTTTTCCAGATAGCCGGGAGTCAGGAGATCTTCCGGACAGTTTTCCTTGTCCAGGAGAATCATATAAGGGGTGCCGAAGAGGGATTCTTCCCTGTTAAAGGGATGGGATACAGCGATGACTGGAAGTCCGCTCTTTACAGCTTTTTCGATGCTGTCATCTTTGTCACAGAGGACAAAGGTATTCCCGGCGTAAAAATCTTTGAAATGAAATTCTTCATTATTGAGGAATTCTATGTTATAGTTAATATGACATTTTTTTAAGGAAAGACAATGCTCTTTAATGACCGGGTCGGCCAGAATGAACAGCAGAGTGTGTCTGGAATCACGTTTCATAAGGACATCAACCTTTTTAATTTGATAATATAATAATATGATATAAAAGCAAAAAGGTCAATTTTGAAAACGTGTTCATAACAGAAGATATTTGAAGAAATTAATCATGAAGTCAGATGATATATGGAGGAAGCCATGTCTGAAGATAATCGAAGCAAGGATTCTGCAAACGTGGGTGTGGAAGAAGCAGCTCCGGGGCATCAGCCTCTGCACAGAAGGTATCAGCCTACCGAAGAACCGCCGAAAAAGAAACACCCTATATTGAGGTGGATCGGGCGTTTTATACTTCTTATATTGTTTATTGTTATTGCACTGGGAATGACTTTTGTCTACTCGATGTGGCATGAGTACTCCCGAAAAACTGTGGAGGGTGGAGAGGCAGTACGGGTCACTATTCCCAAAGGAGCGACTTCCACGGACGTGGCAGTGATTCTTCAGCAGGATGGCATCCTGCGTTATCAATATCCTTTCCTGGTTAAGCTTTATCTGTCAGAATACCGCGGGAGGATCCGGTATGGGACCTATCAGCTGACCAATACCATGAGTATTGAAGACATTCTGAAGATTATCACTTCCACCGGCAATGAGCTCACCTTCAGTATTCCCGAGGGATATACTATAGCCAGGACGGCCCAGAAGCTGGAGGAGGAAGGGATTATGCCGGCCTCGGAGTTCCTCGAAGCCGTGGAAAAGGCATCCGGAGACTTTGCCTACAGCAGTATTCTTCCGGACAAAGACAAGGTTTTCTACCAGTTGGAAGGATATCTTTATCCGAGCACTTACTATCTGACAGAGGACATTACCGGGGAAGGTCTGGTGGATAAGATTCTGGCGGAGTTCAAGATGAGATTTACCGGCAAAAGGCAGGATCAGGCCAAGGCCATGAATATGTCCGTGGAGGAAGTGCTGATCAGGGCGTCCATGGTTCAGATGGAGACCCATAAAGAAAATGAGTTTCCTATCATCGCCCAGATTATTCAGAACAGGATTGATAAGGATATGAAGCTTCAGTTTGACTCCACGGTGGTCTACGCGGTCACCAAGGGCCTTTACGGAAAGGATCAGGTGCTCTATTCCGACCTGAAATATGAGTCTCCCTATAATACCTACCTGCATAAAGGACTTCCTGTCGGCCCGATCTGCAGTCCCAGCCTGAAAGCCATTGACGCAGTTCTTAATCCGGAACCCAATAATTTCCTTTTCTTCCAGGAGGACGCAGCTAAGGGCGACGGCTCCAATCTTTTCTTCGAGACCTATGAAGAACATGAGGCTGCCTCAAAGACGGCGGATAAAAATGATACCGCAGCTTCGACGGAAGCAGCCGGTTCTTCGGAAAAGGACAAGGACAAGAAAAAAGACAACAAGAAGACCGAGGAGAAAAAAGACAGTAAGAAGACCGAGGAGAAAAAGGACAGTAAGAAGACTGAAGAGAAAAAGGACAGCAAAAAGACTGAAGAGAAAAAGGACAGCAAGAAGACTGAAGAGAAGAAGGACAGCAAAAAGTCCGAATAGTAAAAACAGCGGTTTCATCAGGAAGAATCCGATGGAAGCGCAGAATCTGCCGGTTCCTTCTTAGGAGTTGGCGGAGACATAGAGCCATGTACCAGGGATGAAATTGTGAAAGATTTCATCCCTTTTTTTGCCCATGTTTGTAAGGGAATCGTCATAACGATTTCCATGGAATTGAAGGAGGCAGTAATGACTGATAACAGGAATAATGGGACTCCCGGCGGGACAGGAAAAGGACGGCACAAAGGAAAAAGATCTTCCGGCGGATTCTTGAAGACGGATGTCTTTGGGAAATGTCTGATTGGGGCCGTATTGGTTTTTGCGGAATGGAAACTGGGATCGGGAGAAAGACCGATGGATGTATGGCTGCAGGAGCTGGCTTTTTTGCTGGTTTTATGCCGGGTCGCTTTTTGTGACGCCAAAACAGGGATGATTCCCAACCGGTTTGTGGAGGAAATCTTTGCCCTTGCTTCTGCCGGTTTCCTCTGAAGGCAGCTGGACAATGTCCTCAGTGGGGCAGGGTATTTTCCTGAGGGAAGTCGGGGCATGGTTATGAGCCATCTTGCCGGACTGATCTGCCTGAGTCTGCCGCTTCTGCTTCTGGCAGTCCTTGTCCCAGGCAGTGTGGGAGGGGGAGATATCAAACTGCTGGCAGCCGGGGGATTCTATATGGGGGCGGAGGCGATTACGGAGGCTTTTTTTGCCGCCATGATTCTGGCAGGGACAGTAAGTACGGTCCTGATCCTTTGTGGAAGGCGAAAACCCCGGGACACAATTCCCCTGGGGCCCTGCCTGTGTATTGGTATGGCAGTGGTGACATTTGCAAAAGGATAAAATAGTGCATTTTTTTCCTCTTAATGATAAATAATTCCCTTTTTAAAGAAAGATCCCTGTCCATAATGAGAAAGAATGGCGGTTTTTCTTTACATAAAAATAAATTAATGATAAAATTGTGTCAAATTATAAACCATTATTATTACTAACCAAAAGGAGGAACGAATATGCCAAGAGCAAAACAGTCTATGGATGGAAATACGGCTGCAGCTCACGTCGCTTATGCTTATACTGACGTAGCAGCAATCTATCCGATTACACCTTCCAGTCCCATGGCTGATGTTATCGATCAGTGGTCAGCTGCAGGACAGGAGAATATTTTTGGCAATCAGGTTGTCGTCAGTGAGATGCAGTCTGAGGCCGGCGCAGCCGGTACAGTTCATGGCTCACTCGCAGCCGGAGCAATCACAACTACATTTACCGCTTCCCAGGGACTTCTTCTTATGATTCCGAATATGTACAAGATTGCTGCTGAGCAGCTTCCCTGTGTATTCGATGTATCCGCACGTACTGTTGCAACCCAGTCCCTGAATATTTTCGGTGACCACAGTGACGTTTATGCCTGCCGTCAGACCGGTTTTGCCATGCTGGCAGAGTCCAATCCGCAGGAAGTTATGGATTTAAGTCCGGTTGCTCATCTTTCAGCCATCGAAGGCAAAGTACCTTTCATCAATTTCTTTGATGGTTTCCGTACCTCCCATGAGATCCAGAAGATTGAAAAATGGGATTACGAGGATCTCAAAGAGATGTGCAACATGGAGGCAGTGGAAGCCTTCCGCGCCCATGCTCTGAATCCTGAGAAACCGGCTATGCGCGGTTCCCATGAGAATGGTGATGTATTCTTCCAGCATCGTGAGGCCTGCAATACTCTCTATGATGCACTTCCTGCAGTGGTAGAGAAGTACATGGCTAAGATCAACGAGAAGTTAGGAACAGATTACGATCTCTTCAACTACTATGGTGCTCCGGACGCTGACCGTGTGATCATCGCCATGGGCTCCATCTGTGATGTAACTGAGGAAGTCATTGATTATCTTACCGCCAAGGGTGAGAAGGTCGGCCTGATCAAGGTTCGCCTCTATCGTCCGTGGGTATCCTCCGCTCTGTTGAAGGCGATTCCGAAGACAGCAAAGAAGATTGCAGTCCTCGATCGTACCAAAGAGCCGGGTGCTTTAGGTGATCCGCTCTTCCTGGATGTTGCAGTTACCCTCCGTGAGGCAGGCCTCAATGATATCGTCCTCACAGGCGGCCGTTATGGTTTAGGCTCCAAGGATACACCGCCAAGCTCTGTATTCGCTATCTACAAAGAGCTGGAGAAGGCTGATCCCAAGCCGCGTTTCACCATCGGTATCGTGGATGACGTCACCAATCTTTCCCTGCCGGAGGTTAAGCCCGCTCCCATTACATCGGCTCCCGGTACTGTGGAGTGCAAGTTCTGGGGTCTCGGCGGAGACGGTACTGTCGGTGCCAACAAGAACTCCACCAAGATCATCGGTGACCACACAGATAAATTTATCCAGGCTTATTTCCAGTATGACTCCAAGAAGACCGGTGGTATCACCATCTCCCATCTTCGTTTCGGCGACAACCCGATCAAGAGCCCATATTACATCAACCAGGCTGATTTCGTAGCATGCCACAATCCGTCTTATGTCGTCAAGGGATACAAGATGGTGCAGGATGTTAAGCCGGGCGGAATCTTCATGATCAACTGTCAGTGGACTGACGAGGAGCTGGCAGAGCGTATGCCCGCAGCTTCCAAGAAATATATTGCTGACAACAATATCCAGTTATATACCATCAATGCGATTGACAAGGCCATTGAGATTGGTATGGGCAAGCGTACCAACACAATCCTTCAGTCCGCATTCTTCAAACTTGCCAACGTTATGCCGATCGATGACGCCGTTGATTTCATGAAGGCTGCAGCAAAGAAGTCCTACTCCAAGAAGGGTGACGCTGTGGTTGAGATGAACTATAAGGCTATCGATGCCGGTGTTGATGCAGTTCATAAAGTTGAGATTCCTGCATCCTGGGCTAATCCGGAAGCAGATGCTCCGGCTCCCGAGCTTACAGGACGTGCTGCAACAGTCAAGATGGTCAAGGAAGTGATGGAGCCCATCAGTCTTATGGACGGCGACAATCTTCCTGTATCTGCCTTCAAGGACAATGCAGACGGTCAGTTCGAGCTGGGTGCTTCCGCATACGAGAAGCGTGGTACCGCTGTCACTGTTCCCGAGTGGAATCCAGAAAAGTGTATCCAGTGCAACAACTGTGCTTTCGTATGTTCCCACGCTACCATCCGTCCTTTCATGCTGAGTGACGAGGAAGTAAAGGCAGCTCCGGACAACATCAAGCTGGCAGATGTAAGACTAAAGAAGGCAAATATGTACAAGTACACCATGAGTGTATCCCCGCTTGACTGTATGGGATGCGGCGAGTGTATCACCGTATGTCCGGCAGACGCCATCAAGATGGTACCGCAGGATTCCCAGGCAGCAGAGCAGCCGGTATTCGACTACTTAGTTGCCAAGGTTGGAAGAAAACCGGAAGCACCGGCAGACACAACACCGGTAGGTTCCCAGTACAACCAGCCGCTGCTTGAGTTCTCAGGCTCCTGTGCAGGATGTGCAGAGACATCCTACGCCCGTCTGATCACCCAGCTTTTCGGCGAGCAGATGTATATTTCCAATGCGACAGGCTGTTCCTCCATCTGGGGCGGACCTGCAGCAACCAGCCCATACACAGTGAACAAAGACTCCAAGCAGGGACCGGCCTGGGCCAACTCACTCTTTGAGGATAACGCAGAGCATGGTTTCGGTATGTTCCTCGGCCAGAAGACCTTACGTAACCAGGCGATTGCAAAATTAGAGAAGATGGCAGCTTCCGACAAGGCTACAGCCGAGTTCAAGGCAGCATTTGACAAGTTCATGGCTACCAAGGAAGACACCAAGAAGAACGCTGCAGATGCCAAGGCTCTCATCGTTGAGGTGGAGAAGGCAGCGGCAGCAGGATGTCCTGACGCGAAAGAAGTCCTTGCCAAGAAGCAGTATCTGTCCAAGAAGTCCATCTGGATCTTCGGCGGCGACGGCTGGGCATACGATATCGGCTTCGGCGGACTGGACCATGTTCTGGCATCCGGCGAGAACGTAAACGTCATGGTATTCGATACTGAGATGTACTCCAACACCGGCGGCCAGGCTTCCAAGGCTTCCAATATTGGTGAGGTATGTCAGTTTGCGGCGGCAGGTAAAGAGATCGGCAAGAAGAGTCTTGCAGAGATCGCCATGAGCTATGGATATGTATACGTAGCACAGATTGCTCTGGGCGCTAACCCGGCACAGACTGTGAAGTGTCTGACAGAGGCTGAGGCCTATGACGGACCTTCCCTGATTATCGGATATGCACCTTGTGAGCTTCACGGTATCGCCAAGGGCGGTATGAACCACTGCCAGGATGAGATGAAGAAGGCTGTGGCTTCCGGATACTGGAACCTCTTCTCCTTCGATCCGGCCAAGAAGGCAGCAGGCAAGAATCCATTTACCCTGACCTCCAAGCCGGGTGACGGATCCTACCAGGCATTCCTCAACAACGAGGCTCGTTACACTCGTCTTGTGAAGCCGTTCCCGGAGAGAGCAGAGAGACTCTTTGCCAAGTCCGAGCAGGTGGCTATGGAGCGCTACGAGCATCTGAAGAGACTGGTAGAGCTGTATAAATAATTCATGAGTCACAGATGTTCTGTTTGCAAAAGGGGACAGAGCTGATTCACCTCAGTATAATATGCAGCAAAGCATGAGAAAGCGATAAGAAATCAGACCTCTATTCTAAAAGTTACATTTCTGGGATAGAGGTCTTTTTTTACCATGACAAACAAAAAAATAAACAAAAAAGATAAACAAAAAGAATATATATCATGTCTGCCTGCAGGGGCCGTCGATATTCAGACAGGAGGTCATCCATGAGAGATGTTACTTTGGGAAAAACCGGAATTACAGTGAAGCAGAATGCTTTTGGAGCACTGCCGATCCAGAGATTGGACACGGACCAGGCTGTGGCGATTCTTCGCAGGGCTTACGAGGGAGGCATGCGCTATTTTGACACGGCAAGGGCTTACTCCGACAGCGAAGAAAAGATGGGCATTGCTTTTGACGGAATGAGGGACAAGATTTATATTGCCACGAAGACCATGGCCAGGACACCGGAGGACTTCTGGAAGGATCTGGAGACTTCCCTTAAGATGCTTCGAACGGATTACATTGATGTCTACCAGTTCCACTGTGTGGATCAGTGTTATCGCCCAGGGGATGGAAGCGGGATGTATGAATGTATGCTCGAGGCCAGGGAACAGGGAAAGATCCGGCATATCGGCGTCACTGCCCATAAGATCAAAGTAGCCTTTGAACTGGTTGAGTCCGGACTTTATGAAACCATGCAGTTTCCTTTCTCCTATTTGTCCGGGGACCAGGAACTGGAACTCGTAAAAGCATGCGCAGAACATCATGTCGGATTTGTCTGTATGAAAGGCCTTGCCGGAGGGCTGATTACCAACTCTGTGGCAGCGATGGCCTTTACCGGTCAGTATGAAAATGCCCTGCCCATCTGGGGAATTCAGAAGGAGAAGGAACTTGATGAGTGGCTGTCTTACATGGAAGACACGCCGGCTTACACGGAAGAGATCCGTGCCTTCGTGGAGGAAGAACGCCGGAAACTGGCAGGAAACTTCTGCCGCGGATGCGGATATTGTGAGCCCTGTCCTGCCGGGATTACCATACACCAGTGTGCCCGTATGTCACTCATGATCCGTCGGGCACCTTCCGCAGCATGGCTGAATGACTACTGGCAAAAAGAGATGGAAAAAATTGAGGGATGCCTCCACTGTAATCAGTGTAAGAGTCACTGCCCCTATGAACTGGATACACCCCGGCTTCTGATGGAAAATCTGGAAGATTACCGCAGAGTTCTGGCCGGTCAGATATCCGTCGACTGATGTGTCACGGGGACGGTTCTCCGTGACACATTGAATCAGGTAATGGGGCTGTCGCATGTAAGCGGCAGCCTCGTTGGCGTAAAAAGGAAAGGACCCTCATGTCCTGTGTTGTGTCAGGTGGCGGCATCTGTTCGTCTGATGACGGACTGAAAACCCTCCGTCCCAGAACGGGCGGACCCGCACAAATACCAGACACATGGGACGCTGAGGGTTCTTTCATTATCCACAAATTTTTGAGCCACCTTCGTACGACATATCTGGTACTGTCTCTGGCATAAATTGACAAATATATACAACTATGTTATTTATTACCTATCAACATTTGTTTGGGAGGAGAGCAGTGTGTCAAGGCATATCAGACCAATTAGTGAATCTGGCTTTCTCCATGTCATTACCAGAGGTATAGGGAAGCAGTTGTTGTTTGAAGAACGAGAGGATTACCTATTCTATCTGTCCAGATTAGAAAAGTTCAGTAAAGAGACGAAGGTAGTGATTTGTGCCTATTGCTTAATGGAGAATCATGTGCATCTTCTTTTGTTGGATCAGAACAGACAGACGGCAGTATTCATGAAGAAATTAGGGGTATCCTATGCCCACTATTTTAATAAAAAATATGAGAGGACAGGCCATTTATTTCAGGATCGATATCTTAGTGAGGTGGTTGATACCAACGCATATTTACTGAAGGTTTTCCGCTACATTTTAAATAACCCGAA
This sequence comes from Anaerobutyricum sp., assembly GCA_045112755.1. GTDB lineage: Bacteria > Bacillota > Clostridia > Lachnospirales > Lachnospiraceae > Anaerobutyricum. Next base: position 41,882 of record JBGUIF010000077.1, on the reverse strand, counting down.
AAAGGCAGGAATATGCCCGGCAGAACAATATGAATGGAGTAGTTTTCAGGCCTATGATGGACTCAGCAGGTTTGTAAGGACAGAGTGCCTGGAGAAACTGATCGGCAGCCGTGAGAATTATGAACGATTTATCACAGAAGACAATAATGATAAATGTATGGAAGATGAGACTTTAAGAAGAGATGACCAATGGGCTTTACAGGTGATACATAGACGACTTCATGATAAGAGTGGAACGATTCTGCAGGCTTATGGAAAGCAGGAACGGAATGAAGTTCTGCGGGAGTTAAAAAAAGAAGGCCTGACAATCCGACAGTTAGAACGGTTAACGGGAATTAACCGTGGGGTCATCCAAAGAGCATAATTGAAGGTGATCGTTTTTCTTAATGTGCTATATGACAAAAATGGTTTGAATTGTTTGAACTATATATCGTTATCTGTTATTATTCTTTTATTATTTGCAAAATATTTACTGTAGGATAGAGGGGCTGAGCCATTCTTTGATACATTTTGTGTCAAAGAGAACCGTCCCCGTGACACAAAGGAGAAAAAATGGGATTTAAAGCGGCGCAGAGATTAGAAAAATTTCAGACTGGAATATTTGCAGCCATGGACGCGAAGAAAGAAGCACTGATTGCATCGGGAAGAGAGGTGATTAATCTCTCCATAGGGACACCGGATTTTGAGCCGTCCAGGCATGTGATGGAGGCGGTGAAGGAAGCGGTCGGCGATCCTTTTAATTATCGCTATTCCCTGACGGATACCCCTGAGCTTTTAGAGGCTCTCGTCAGCTATTATAAAAGGCGGTATCAGACAGAGATCCGACCAGAGGAGATCACCGGTGTCCACGGTACCCAGGAAGGGATGGGCCATCTGGGGCTGGCCATGGTAAATCCCGGGGATGTGGTCCTGCTGCCGGATCCCGGCTACCCCATTTACGAGGCAGGTTCCCTGCTTGCCGATGCTGAGATCTACTACTACGGCATGGTCAAGGAAAATGATTTTCTGCCGGATATGAAAGAGATTCCGGAGGATATTCTGAAAAGGGCCAGATTTATTGTCCTTTCCTATCCCTCCAATCCGGTGGGGGCCTCCGCGCCGAAAGAAATGTACCTTGATATGATTTCCCTGGCTAAAAAGTACGGCTTTTTCATCATTAATGACAATGCCTACTCCGACATCATCTTTGATGGCAGGGAAGGCTTTTCCTTCCTGTCCCTGCCGGGAGCCAAGGAAGTTGGCGTGGAGTTTTTCTCCCTGTCCAAATCTTTTAATCTGACAGGATTGCGCCTATCCTATCTGATTGGAAATAAGGACATCGTGGATGCGATGAAGCTCCTGCAAAGCCAGTATGATTTCGGCATCCCCTATCCGGCACAAAAAGCCGCCATTGCTGCCCTCACCGGGCCCATGGATGACGTACATGCCCAGTGTCTGGAGTATCAGAAGAGGAGAGACGCCCTCTGCGGCGGCCTCCGCAAGGCAGGCTGGCAAGTGCCGGACTCTGATGGGACTATGTTTGTATGGCTTCCGGTTCCGGAAGGTTACAGTTCAATGTCTTTTGTAGAAAAGCTGATGGATGAGACCGGGATTATTGGAACACCGGGTACCGCTTTCGGACCGAGAGGAGAGGGCTATATCCGCTTCGCCCTGGTACGGCCGGCAGCTGAAATGGCCAGGATTGCTGAAAAAATAGGAGAAATGCTGGCCCGGGAATAGGATTCCCCCTTTGCAGTGCCAGGACTTTTCTTCCTCAACATAGGAAATGAATCCATAACCTCCTTGCACGAAGGGCCGATTAGAGTTATAATTGCTTCGTTTGACATCAATGGAGCAGAACCGGGAATCATCGCCGGTTCTGCGAGCAGCTTTAGAAGGAGAGAATATGAAACGAGAAGGATTTGGCTCAAGAATCGGTTTTATTCTGGTCAGCGCAGGCTGTGCCATAGGCCTGGGAAATGTTTGGAGATTTCCCTTTATCACCGGCCAGTACGGAGGCGGATGGTTTGTTTTATTCTATCTGGTGTTTCTGGTATGCATGGGCATGCCTGTTCTCACCATGGAACTGGCGGTGGGACGAGCCAGCAGACAGAGTGCCCTGACGGCCTACAAGGCACTGGAGAAACCGGGAAGCAAATGGCATCTTCACGGCTGGGCATGTCTGATTGGCAACTATCTGCTGATGATGTACTATACCACGGTGGCCGGATGGCTGGTGGCCTATTTTTTCAAGTTCGCGGCGGGTACTTTCAGGGCCGGGATGACAACAGAACAGGCGGGGCAGGTATTCAGCGACCTGCAGGCATCTCCCCTGGAAATGACAGGGTGGATGGGACTGACTGTAGCCCTGGGATTCCTTGTCTGCTCCAAGGGACTGGAAAATGGCATCGAGAAGATCACGACCTGCATGATGTCTGTCCTGCTGGTCCTGATTCTTGTCCTCGCTGTTCACAGCATCATGCTGCCGGGAGGCAGGGAAGGTCTGAAATTCTTCCTGATCCCCAGCATGAAAAGAGTCCAGGAGGCCGGCCTGTTCAACACAGTGACGGCGGCCATGAATCAGGCTTTCTTCACCCTGAGTCTGGGAATTGCTTCCATGGAGATCTTCGGCAGCTATATGAGTAAAGACAATACCCTTCCTCAGGAGGCGGTGATTGTCTGCGGCCTGGATACCTTTGTGGCTGTCATGGCCGGTCTGATTATTTTTCCGGCCTGTTTTGCCTACGGGGTAACCCCTGACCAGGGACCCTCCCTGATCTTTGTGACCCTGCCCAATGTATTTACCCATATGTCCGCAGGAAGGATCTGGGGAACCCTTTTCTTTCTCTTCATGACTTTTGCCAGTCTGTCCACAGTCATTGCCGTTTTTGAGAATCTGATCTCTCTGCTGATGGATTATTTCGGCATCAGCCGTGGGCGGTCTGTGCTTATTAACCTGGTTGTGGTCTTCTTCGGCAGCCTGCCATGTGTTCTGGGTCACAATGTATGGAAAAATGTCCATTTAATCAAAGGGATGGATGTCCTGGGATCAGAGGATTTCCTTGTCAGCAATCTTTTGCTGCCCAGCGGCGCCCTGATCTACCTGCTCTTCTGTGTGTCAAGGTACGGGTGGGGCTTTGATCATTATCTGGAAGAATGCAATTTTGGAGAAGGATTCCGTTTTTCCCGGAGTTTAAAACCGTATTTTACTTATGTGCTCCCGGTATTGATTTTTCTGATCCTCATCAATGGTTTGATTTAGCCGGTGGAGACTGAAGCAGGAGCCAGGCGGGGAGAGAAGGAAATAAAACATCCCTGCGGGAAAATAAAACTGCCTCAAGAAAATATATTTCTGAAAAGAGGACTCTTGTCCGGGAATCATGGATTCCCCGGCAGGGTCCTTTTTGCGTTCCAATGGAATTGGATTTGTTAAAAGAGTGTGTTATGATAAAGTTTATGATGAATTCAATCGGAATCATTAAGGTGATTCCGGGCGGGCTGTGCAGCGTCTTAGCCTTTTCCTTTGCGCAGCTTTGTCATTCGTTGGAAGCAGTGAAGAGGGAACGACGGGAAAACAAGGTGCAAAGTATGATAAAGCTGTCACTGAAAAGAAGAAATAAGAATGGGGAAGCCGACGGAGCAGGGATGGATATGCTCAATGGATCCCTCCTTGATAAAATCATACTTTTTGCTCTTCCATTAGCTTTGGGGAGTATCCTTCAACAGTTATTTAATGCTGTGGATATAGCGGTGGTGGGCCGTTTTGCCAGCAGTGAAGCTCTGGCAGCCGTGGGAGCCAACTCTTCTTTGGTCATGCTGATTCTGGGCCTGTTTTTAGGACTGTCGGTGGGAAGTAATGTGGTGATCGCCCGTTATCTTGGCGAGGGAAGAGAGGACAGGATTTCCAATGCTGTCCACACATCCATGACCCTTTCCCTGATCAGCGGAATTATTCTTTTATTTATCGGACAGCTGGTGGCCAGACCCATGCTGGCTCTCATGGCGACACCGGAAAACATTATGGATCTGGCAGTGCTGTATCTGAGAATCTATTCTCTGGGCATGCCTTTTATCATGATCTATAATTTCGGGGCAGCGATATTACGGAGTTTCGGGGACACCAGGAGGCCTCTGATGTGCCTGATTATTTCAGGAGTACTGAATGCAGTTTTAAATGTATTTTTTGTGGTGGTTCTCCACATGAGCGTCTCGGGAGTGGCCATAGCCACAGTAACAGCCAATGGTGTCTCTGCTGCCATGGTGGTATATTTTCTCATCAAGGAAAAAGGGCCTGTCAGACTGGAACCGGGTAAGCTGGGTATTCACAGAGAGGACCTGATGCGGATTGTCATGATCGGGCTTCCGGCCGGTCTCCAGAGTATGGTATTCTCCTTTTCCAATGTCTTTATTCAGTCAGCCATCAACGGCTTTGGATCCTATGCTGTTGCCGGGAATTCTGTCGCTGTTAATTTTGAATTTATTGCCTATTTCATGATAAATGGGTTTAACCAGGCGGCTGTCACCTTTACCAGCCAGAATTATGGGGCGGGCAAGAAGGACCGCTGCCTTCGGATCCTTTTTATCTGTCTGACCTGTGCCGCCGTGGCCAATGTCTGTCTGGCTGCCTTCTTCTATCTGGGAAAAGGCTTTATTCTGCCTTTATTTACCACCGATCAGGAGGTGATCGACTACGCCGTGATCAGAATGAGCTGTGTCCTGCTTTTCCAATGGACTGCTGCCAGCTATGAAGTGGGTGGGTCGGCACTCAGAGGGTATGGATATTCCATGGTACCAGCGGTGCTCACCGTGTTTGGAACCTGCCTTTTGAGGATTGTATGGATCCACACAGTCGCGGTGTATTTTAAGACGTTTGCTTCACTTCTGGCCTGTTATCCATTCTCCTGGCTGGTGACAGGCACCCTGGTGCTGACAGCCTACGGGATCATTTGGCGAAAGCGGATTTTACCCTCATCGGAAGTGTAAAGAGAAGATTCAGTACGCAGACCAGATGCAAAAAGCGGCAGAGGAAAGCACTTTTTAATGATAGAAAGGACATCGTGGAGGACAATGAAAAGAGAACGAACAGAAAACATCAAGGAGAATAAGATGGGCTATATGCCCATACCAAGACTTTTGTATTCCATGGCCCTGCCCATGATGATCTCCATGCTGGTCCAGGCCATGTACAACATTGTTGACAGTATTTTTGTGGCAAGGATCAGCGAGCAGGCACTCACCAGTGTATCCCTCGCTTTCCCCATGCAGAACCTGATGATCGGTGTCGGTACGGGAATCGGTATCGGTACCAATGCTCTTCTGTCCAGGAAACTGGGGGAGCGGGATCTGGAGACAGCAGACAGGTCTGCCATGCAGGGCGTTTTCTTGTCCATCTGCGCCTATATCCTTTTTGCCATTTTGGGATTGACAGTGACGGGAGCTTTCTTTCGGGGACAGACCCAGGTGCCGGAGATTATCCATGGAGGGATCCGGTATCTGACCATCATCTGCCTCTGCTCCTTTGGTCTGTTCGGCCAGATGATCACAGAGAGACTGCTGCAGTCCACCGGTCTGACTTTTTATTCCATGATTACTCAGATGACAGGAGCCATCATTAACATTATACTGGATCCGATCATGATTTTCGGCCTGTTCGGCTTTCCCAGAATGGGGATTGCCGGCGCAGCGGCAGCCACTGTCTTCGGCCAGTTTTCTGCCACGGTCCTGGCTGTCTGGTTTAATCTGACCAGAAACAGGGAGATTCATTTCCGCTGGAAGAATATCAGGCCTGATCCTGTGATGATCCGGCAGATTCTTCTGATTGGCGTTCCCTCCCTGATTATGGTGGCCATCGGATCGATCATGACCTTTTTCATGAATAGAATTCTGGGAGTGTTCAGTTCCACAGCTGTGGCTGTCTTCGGCGTGTATTTCCGCATGCAGAGTTTTATCATGATGCCTGTTTTCGGCCTGAATGGCGGAATGATTCCCATTATTGCCTACAATTATGGAGCCAGAAAAAAAGAGCGCATTCTTCAGACAATCCGCCTGAGCGTAATCACGGCCATGGGCGTCATGCTGGCGGGAATGATGCTTCTGCAGCTGTTTCCCGGGAAAATGCTCCTCTTGTTTGATGCTTCAGAAAATATGCTCTCCATCGGCATTCCGGCGTTCAGAACGATCAGTCTGTCCTTTATTATGGCCGGCTACTGCATTGTGGCTTCCTCTGTATTCCAGGCCTTTGGCAGGAGTGTACTGGGGATGATCATGTCTTTGGTCCGCCAGCTTTTTGTCCTTCTGCCTGCAGCCTGGCTGCTGTCGAGGACCGGTGATGTCAATCTGGTCTGGTGGGCCTGGCCTTTGGCTGAGCTTGCAGCTGTGCTGATCAGCACCCTCTTTTTGCGCAAAATCAACAGAGAGATTATTGACCATCTTTAAAGAGAGAATTTTAAAGAGAGAATGTATAAGGAAATGCTATGATCAGGATTTATGTTTCCGGGCCTGAATATGAATACAAAGCCATGAAGCTGCGGGCGGCCTTGTGCGGGAGAATGGCAGAAGAGGAGGCGGAAAACTGTTCTCTGGTCCATAGTCCGGAAGAACTTTCTGAGGGGGAAAGATATCTGCGGCTGGACGAGAACGGGCTTGCCCTGGTAGAGGGGAAACTGGAGCTGCGGGGAGACTTCCGGCATCTGCTTCCCCGGGTCCTGGGCGGCCATATCCAGCATGAGAAACTGCTGCGGGCGGCAAAGAGTAAAGGCCTGCCTGATCAGCCTCTGGCGGTGGATGCCACGGCAGGGCTGGGAGAAGATGCTTTTATCCTTGCAAGCGGCGGGTATTCAGTAGTATTATGTGAGTACAACCCGGTGATTGCTGCCCTTTTAGCCGACGCGCTTGACAGGGCCGGAAAGGATCCGGATCTTTCCAGGATTTCCGCCAGAATGACGCTGGTTGAAGGCAGCAGTATAGACTTCCTTGGACGGATGGAAAAAAGACCGGACCTGGTCTATCTTGACCCCATGTTTCCAGCCAAACAGAAGTCGGGAATCAGTAAGAAGAAGCTGCAGCTCTTTCAAAAACTGGAGATGCCCTGCAGCCGGGAAGAGGAACTGATGGAGGCAGCCCGGGCTGCCGGGCCGGAGAGGATTGTCGTAAAAAGACCTCTGAAAGGGCCGGCTCTGGCTGGGAAGAAGCCCAGTCATTCCATCGAAGGAAAGAATATCAGGTTTGACTGTTATGTCTTTCCCCGGCGGTAAGCCGAAGCAGAAACAGGAAATTATGTCAATAGAAATTATGTCGAGAGGGATAATAGTTAATTGAGCAAAGATCGTAAATGAGGAGGTACTGAAAGTATGTTGAAAAAAGTTCATTATGGTCTTTTCCTGTTCGTCTGCGCGGCGCTATTTGCCGCCCTTCCGGTGCGGGCCGGTACGGTGAAGTCAGTGAAAGGAGGCTCCGGCTATAAGTCGGATTACCAGGCCATAAAAACAGAGCTGGAGAAGACGGGCTATGTCAGGCTGGTGAAAGGAGAAACCTATGATCTGGGGAGCCATGTCCTTCATGTGAAGAGTAACTGGTCCATTGACGCCACAGGGGCCACCGTTAAGGGAAATAATTGTATTTTGCTGAATATTCCCACCTGCACTGGCTACAAGGCAATCAGTAATTTCCATATCAAAGGCGGAACCTGGGTCTCCAGCAAAAAAAACGGGGTCAAAAAAAGCGCCATCAAAATCAGCCATGGAAAGAATATTTCATTTACCAATATGAACATTCGCTGGTGCAGTCTGAACAATCATAGTATTGAGCTGGTGGGATGCAGGAATGTAAAAATCAAGGGATGTCACATCGATGGTTTGGGAAAAGGCAGCTCCAAGAGTGTGGAAGAGGCCATTCAGATTGATCTGGCAGCGCCAAAAACCGCTCCCTTCCTGGAGGAGTACAAGGCCAGGTCCAGACAGCTCTGGAACGGTGCCGCCTGCGAAAATGTCGTGATTGACAAGTGCTGGGTGAGAGGCTGCCGGGGAATCTGTGCCAATTTTGCTGCTAATGACGCCAAGGCCGGCCGGAAACAGTACCTGAGAATGTTCCACAGGAATATCACGATCAGCAACAGTACCATTGTAGGTGTGAAAAGTGAGGGGCTGGCCCTCTTTAACGTACTTAGTTCCAAGGTGAGAAACAATAAGATTTATTCCATGAGCGGCAGAACCTCCACCAATTATTCCAATGGCTGCCATTGTGTCCTGATCGGCAAAGTGCCTGCCGGAAGCGGAGCCTTTACTGTGAAGATTACCGGCAATCAGATTTACGGTGGACTGCATGCACTGGCATTCAACAGCCAGTCAGCAAGTAACTATGACAAGGTTGTTATAGAGAAAAATAAACTTCACTGTAAGATGGGAAAGACGGGTGCCCTCTCTGTGGAAAGAGTGGCCAGGCTGGTCAAGGAGAACAATTCCTTCCACAAGTGGTAATCCTCTGGATATCTCCATAGTTTTATGTGCTCTTTTCAGGAGTGCGTTGACACGAGAACCTGTTTATGTTAAGATAAATGGAAAATATTTCCAAACAACAGATGCCTTTACAGGAAAGGAGTATTGTCGGCAGTCTTTTGCTGCAGGCCCCCGGGGGCAGGCAGTATGATCTGCCTGGTTAAAATAGAATCAAATAGAATAGGACCAATTATGAAAAGACCGATCTTTATTGCTTGGACAGGACTTGTGCTTGGAGAGGCTGCTGCCCTTGCCTTCGGAAAGAGAGGGTTTTTTCTGCCGGCTTTGTTTTCCCTTCTGTATATTTTTCTTTTGTATACAGGGCGAAAACAAAGCCCTTTTTTTGATCGCCTTTCGGGAAAGCCCGGCTGGGGAGCCCCTGATTTTAAGGGATGCAGAGCCGGCCTGATCCTGATGAGTCTCTTTATGCTGCTGGGCGCAGTTATTTTTCTGGCTGAAGAAGATCCGGACCAGGTGGAACTTCTCCTTTCCCGGGCCAGCCGGGCGGGGGAGACCAGTCTGGCGGGAAAGCTGGAAGGAAAAGTGGAGACAGTGCAGGTTACCAGTGCCGGCCGGATTCTTGTGATGAGCCCTGGTGCGGTCTTTCACTGTGGGAAAAAGTCCTGGACTTTACGCTGCCGATGCAGGGTGACAGGGGAAGTGGGAGGCCAGAGGGATGACGGGGATGATGTCTTTCCGGATGATGGGCTCCTGCTGACTGGAAAGCTGAAAGCCTTCGACGAAATACAGAACCCAGGAGAGTTTCCTGCAAGAGACTATTATTATGCCAACGGGATTCGCTATTCTTTGATGGCGGAGAACCGTTTGACGGTGGACAGACCCCCGTTTTCTTTCTCCCGGGCGGCATTTCTCTTCGGAAGACAACTGGCTTCTATCTATGAGTCCTGTGTCTCAGAGCGGGAGAGGGGGCTTTTTAAAGCTATGGTTCTGGGGGACAAGTCCGAACTTACTGAGGAAGTTCGTGAACTCTATGAAGAAAACGGCGTGGCTCATCTTCTGGCAATCAGCGGACTTCATGTGTCTGTAATCGGGGGATGGATCTTTGCAGGCCTGAGAAAAAGAGGAGCCGGCTATGGATTGTCCTGCCTGTCTGGCGGGATCCTGCTGGCCGGCTATGGCAGCATAGTGGGTTTCGGGTCTTCCGTAACCCGGGCCACAGCCATGTACCTGATTTTCCTCCTCTCCCAGTACTATGGCGCAGAATATGATATTCCCTCCTCCCTGGCCTTCGCGGGAATCACCCTTTTACTGTCCTCTCCCCTGAGAATCCGGGAGAGCGGGAGTATTCTTTCTTTTTCCTCCGTGTTTGCCATAGGTATGGTCTGCCCCTGGGTTAAGGAGAAACAAAAGAGCAGGAAAAAGGATGCAGGGAGAGCGGGAGAACTGACGGCCAGGGACTGGGAGATCCGGCTTAGGGCAAGGGTTGGTCTGGAGATAAAGAATGGACAACCTTTCCTGGCAGACCGATTATCGGAGCAGCTGACTGTGAGCATAGTAATCAGCCTGGTCACCATGCCCTTATTGCTGCGCTTCTTTTATGGCTGGTCTCCTTACAGTATTCTGCTGAATCTGATTGTCCTTCCGGCGATGATGCCGGTGATGTTGTCTGCTCTTGGCGGGGGTATCGCCGGGAGCCTGGTTTCCCTGTGGTCGACGGCAGCGGGCATCAGGATTGGCTTTCTTCTCTGCCTCCCGGCTGAAATTTTTCTCCGCTTCTTTGGCTGCCTTTTTTCAGGCGTCAGGAGACTGCCCTTTTCCTACCTGCTGACAGGATGCCCGGCAATCTGGCAGCTGGTCCTGATTTACGGCCTCGAAGCAGGGGCAGCCTGGCTCTGGTATCGGAGAGCCTGGCGGAGGTTGATGATTATGGGCTGCCTTGTTTGTCTGACCCTGGCCTTTGGTCCCGAAAAAAAATTGAGGTTTGCCATGCTCTCTGTGGGTCAGGGAGAGTGTCTTTTGCTTCGTATGCCGGATGGGACCTGTATGATGGTCGACGGCGGAAGCAGCAGCCGAAAAGAGATTGGAAAGTATGTGATCAGACCGGCCCTCAAATATTATGGAGTCCGCCGTCTCGACTTTGTGCTGATTACCCATATGGATGATGATCATATTTCCGGGATAAAAGAACTGCTGGAAAAGGAGATTCCAATTCGGAACCTGATCGTTCCCAGGATGGGTGAGGCGGAGAAAAAAGATGATCATTTTCTGGCGATGACAAAACTGGCCCGGTCTAAGGGAGTCCGGGTTCAGAGAATAAATCGGGGGGACCGGATGCTTTGCGGGCGGGCCGCCTTCAGCTGTCTCAGTCCCTGGCCGGGCCTGATCTCCGAAGACCGTAATGCCTACTCCCTGGTCTTATATGTGGAGTACGGAGCTTTTGATGCACTGCTGACCGGGGATCTGGAAGGAGAGCAGGAAGAGCAGCTGGCCCTTTGGATGAAGGAATATGAAGACAGAAAAAGAAAACCCCTTTTGTCGGGACTGAGAGATGGCCTTTCTTTTCTGAAAGTGGCTCACCATGGGAGCCGTCATTCCAGCATACCTGAGTTCCTGGCACTCCTGCGGCCCCGGGTGGCAGCGATTTCAGCGGGCAAGAATAATCGCTACGGTCATCCTCATCAGGAGACCCTGGACAGACTGGAGGAGGCAGGTGTGCCGCCGGAAAAGATATTTACCACCTCCCGGGCGGGAGCAGTGGCGCTGGAGACTGACGGAAAGAGCTTCAGGATCGGATACTGGCGGGAGTAAAATGCATCCCGGGAGATGTCCGAAAAAATCGGAGAATGACAGGCCGGAAGGCAGACTGCTCTATGGCAGAAGCACCTTTTGTGATATAATGTCAGAGATTCGCCGCAAAGAAACCAGTTCAGGCAGGCGGTGTAAAAGAATACATAAAAGGAAGGAAGAGAGACGATGTTAAAACAATTATCTGTTTTCGCAGAAAATAAAAGAGGAACGATGACGAAGCTTACCGGTGTTCTGGCACGGGAGGAGATCAGTATACTGGGTTCCGTGACCAATGACAGCGCTGAGTACGGTATCATCCGGATGATTGTGACCGACCCGGAAAAAGCCTGTCAGGCATTGAAAAGGGATGGATGGATCTGTCGGCTCACCGATGTGATCGGAGTGGAGATTACCGATGAGGTGGGCCAGCTCCACAAACTGCTTCAGGCAATCGAGTACAGCTGTATCAATGTGGATTATCTGTATCTGTCCTTTGACCGGGAGACGGCCAAACCAGTCATTATTTTTCATACTGAGGATGTTCCTGAGATGGAGTCCTCTCTGGAATACCAAGGCTACCAGGTCCGTTGACGGGAGACGGAAAGGGGACTTTCGCTGTCTGTGCCCCAGGGCAGAGCCTTTGTCTGCTGTCCGGGATAAGGATTTGTTTTTGTGGGTATTGTTGGGAGAATGCGGAAATATAACTATTTTTTTATGTAAAGTGTTAAAAAATCAAAGGGAAAAGACATATATTTGCAGTGGACTTGCTTGTTTTTACTTATAGTGAATGGTATATTATTGTAAGGGAGGACTTAACCCTAATAAATCTACGAGGAGGAGTAAAAATGAAAAAGTCAATTTTAGCAGTAGCTTTGGCTGCAGCTATGGTAGTTGGTATGGTTGGCTGCGGAGGAAGCAGTTCTAAACCGGAATCATCTACCGGATCTGACGCAGCGGCAGTGGCAGGAAGCGGCAGTGACCTGAATGTCATGATGGAAACACCTGTGCAGTCCCTGGATCCTCAGCTGGCTACCGATGGTACGTCTTTTGAGGTTATTGCGGATTTCACAGACGGTCTTATGCAGATGGACAAAGACGGACAGCCCATTCCGGCTATCGCAGAAAGCTATGAAGTGTCTGAAGACGGTCTTACCTATACTTTCCATCTGAGAGATGCTAAGTGGAGCAACGGAACTCCTGTCACAGCAGCAGATTTCGTCTTTGCATGGCAGAGAGCGGTAGACCCGAATGTGGCATCAGAGTATTCCTACATGATGAGCGATATCGGTCAGATCAAGAATGCGGATGAGATCATCGGCGGTGCAAAGGACAAGAGCGAGCTCGGTGTTACAGCAGTGGACGATAAGACCTTAAAGGTGGAACTGGTGGCACCGGTCAGCTACTTCCTCAGTCTGATGTATTTCCCGACCTTCTATCCTGTAAATGAAGAGTTCTACAAGAGTGTGGGCGATTCTTTTGCAACCAGCCCGGATACCGTTCTTTCCAACGGCGCTTTCGTTCTTGATGATTATCAGCCGGCGGCAACTGCCTTCCACCTGACCAAGAACGAAGATTACTGGGATGCAGGCAGAGTGAAACTGGCCGGACTGAACTATCAGGTTATCCAGGATTCCCAGCAGGCGCTGATGAACTATCAGACAGGCGCTCTCGATACAACTCTCATCAATGGCGATCAGGTTGACCAGGTGCAGGGCGATGAGGCCTTCCAGGCAATCGGTGCCGGCTACCTCTGGTATGTCAGCCCCAATATCTCCAAGGTAAAAGAACTCGCCAACCTGAATATCCGTATGGCTTTAACTATGGCCATCAACCGTGAAGCCATCACAAAAGACGTCCTGAAGGACGGATCTGCACCAACCTACACAGCAGTGCCGATGGATTTTGCCACAGGTCCGGATGGAACTGATTTCTCTGCAGACCAGACCAAGTACGCTGATGTATGTGCTTTTGATGCAGATAAGGCAGCAGAATACTGGGCCAAGGGACTGGAAGAGCTTGGCATCAAAGAGCTGAAGCTGGAGATGGTGGTTGATGATGACGATGCACCGAAGAAAGTTGCCCAGGTTCTGAAGGAACAGTGGGAGACCACCCTTCCTGGTTTTACTGTCACTCTGAAGACAGAGCCGAAGAAGCAGAGAGTCAACGATCTTGAGAACTATAACTATCAGCTCGGCCTTACCCGCTGGGGACCGGACTACGCTGATCCGATGACCTATCTTGGCATGTGGCTCACAGAGAAGGATCCGGAGCATAAGCACAACAACTATGGCCGCTGGAGCAATGCCGAGTACGATGAGATCATCAAAGACTGTACCACCGGCAAGCTTTCCACAGATCCGCAGGCCAGATGGAATGCCCTTTATGACGCTGAGAAGATCGTTATGAACGATGCAGCCATCTTCCCGCTCTACACCCAGTGCAACGCGGAGATGATTTCTCCAAGTGTAACAGGCATTGAGTTCCATCCTGTGGCACTTAACCGTGTGTTCAAGAACGCTGTTAAGTCCGAGTAATCCCTGATTTTCAGGAGACATTGATGTCCCGGTGAGTAACGATACGTTTTAGCAAATGTGATTTTTAAAGGTGAGCCGTACGAAAGTTTATGCAGCCTGGTACGGCTCACATTTTCCATTTCCATGGCTTTAACAGGGGCGGCCGCCAGGCGGCCCGAATACCCCCTGAGATTTATAAGCATCTTTACTTTTAAGGAGTTATACCCGTGAAAAAATACGTTGCGAAGCGTGTGATCACAGCGGTTTTTACCCTCTTGGTCATACTGCTTGTCCTCTTTATTCTGATGCAGCTCATGCCCGGCTCTCCCTTCAACGACGAGAAGCTGAATGCGGATCAGAAAGCCATTCTTTATGCCAAATACGGACTGGATCAGCCTGTTTTCATCCAGTTCTTCCGCTATGTTGCCAATATGCTTCGCGGTGATTTTGGCGTGAGCTATAATATTTCGAAAAATACACCGATTTCTCAGCTTATAGCGACGAGACTTCCTGTTTCCATAGCTATCGGTGGCTTTGCTGTGGCCATCGGTGCGGTGATCGGACTGATTCTTGGTCTGATCGCAGCTTTGAGGCACGATACGATTCTGGATACCATATGTACGATCATTTCGGTAATCGGCGTGTCAGTACCATCTTATGTATTTGCCCTGGCCTTAAGTTACCAGTTCGGCTATGTCTGGCAGGTTTTCCCCATGTTGTATAATTCAGCAGAGGAATTGAATTCCAGTATTCTGCCCAGTGTGTCTCTGTCCATGTTTACCATGGCGTCCATCGCCCGATTTACCAGGACAGAGATGCTGGAGGTCCTGGGCAGCGAGTACATGCTGCTGGCAGAGAGCAAAGGTATCTCAGGCCCCGCACTGATCTTCCGGCATGCTTTGAGAAACGCCCTGATTCCGATTATCACAGTTCTGGCGCCTCTGATCGTAGATCTGATGACCGGCTCTCTGGTGGTGGAAAAGATCTTTGCCATCCCCGGCGTGGGCTCTCTTCTGGTAAATGCGATTCAGTCCAATGACTACAATGTGGTCATATCTCTGAGTTTCATTTACTCCGCCCTGTACATAGCAATTATGCTGGTGGTGGATATTCTCTATGGTATCATTGACCCGAGAATCCGTCTGGCTAAGGATAACGGTTAGGAAGGTGGTGTGAGTATGTTTCGTAAAAAAGACAATGCTGCCGCCGCCCTGGCAGTGACAAAAAACAGTTATGTTCCGGTGGATTCGGATTTTGTCCTCAAGGATAATGCCGGAGAGGTTGAGATTGATACTAATTTCGCAGCGCAAAGTTTCTGGAAGGAAGTAGTGATCCGTTTCTTCCGGAAAAAGAGCGGTGTTTTTGGAACCTTTATGATTCTGTTTATTACCCTCATGGCCATCGTGGGACCCAATATGAATTCCTACAGCTACTCCGGTCAGAATCTGGAGCAGAAGAGCCTGGCGCCGCGTGTGCAGGGCCTGGAGAAGCTTGGCATCTTCAACGGAGATGAGAAGATGCATACTTCCACCGGTGTCAAAGTGGTCAACAATTATAAAGAGAAGGGCTTTTCTGATGTGTATTACTGGTTTGGTTCTGATAATTTCGGCCGTGATATCTGGACCAGAACCTGGCACGGTGCCCGTGTCTCCCTGATCATTGCCGTTGTGGCTGCCATCATAGATATGATTATCGGTATGAGTTACGGTTTGATTTCAGGATATTTCGGCGGGAAGGTGGATATGATCATGCAGCGATGTCTGGAGATTGCCAATTCCATCCCTCGTCTGGTCATCGTCACATTGCTTTTGCTGGTGCTGAAACCGGGCATGGTGACCATCATCATAGCACTGATGTTGACAGAGTGGGTCGGCATGAGCAGAATTGCCAGAGCGGAGATGCTGAAACTCAAGGAGCAGGAATTCGTTCTGGCTTCCCGGACTTTGGGTGCAGGCAGCTTCTTCATCATTTTCAGAGAAGTCCTGCCCAATATCATTGGTCCGATCATCACCCAGGTTATGTTTTCCATACCGACTGCCATCTTCACAGAGGCCTTCCTGTCCTTTGTAGGTCTGGGAATCCCGGTTCCGGAGTGCTCCCTCGGTTCTCTGATTTCCGATGGTTTTAACAGCTTTACAACACATCCATATCAGATTGTGTCTCCGATTATCGTCATGGCTCTGCTGATGCTCAGCTTCAATCTTGTGGCTGACGGGCTTCGGGAAGCGCTTGATCCCAAGATGAAAGAAATGTGAGGTGGATGATATGGCAGAATATAATGAGAAGATTCTTGATATCAAAGATCTCGATATTACATTTAAGACAACAGCAGGACCGGTTCATGCCATCCGCGGCATCAATTTTGATGTCATGAAGGGTGAGACTGTGGCGGTTGTGGGAGAGTCAGGCTCCGGAAAGTCTGTGACCATGAAGGCTGCCATGGGTATCCTGGCCAGTAACGCCGTCGTCAATACCGGCGCCATAGAATTTACCTACACAGGAGACAACGGTCAGAAGGAGACCGTGGATATCCTGAAAAAGGATAAGAAATGGATCCGCAAGAATATTAACGGAAGAAGAATCTCCATGGTTTTCCAGGATCCTATGACGTCCTTAGATCCCACCATGAACATCGGCAAGCAGATTGTGGAGGGGATGATCTGGCATTATAAAACCCCCAAAGAGGAGGCCTATAAGAAGGCTGTACAGCTCCTGAAGGAAGTCGGTATCGAGGATGCGGAGAAGAGGATGAAGAATTATCCCCATCAGCTGTCCGGCGGTATGCGCCAGCGTGTGGTCATTGCCATCGCCCTGGCCTGCGATCCCGATCTTTTAATCTGTGATGAGCCAACGACAGCACTGGATGTGACCATTCAGGCCAAGATCCTGGAGCTGATCAAGAAGGTGCAGAAAGAGAGAGGCATTTCGGTCATCTACATCACCCATGACCTGGGGGTTGTGGCCAAGGTAGCTGACTATGTCAATGTCATGTATGCCGGCAAAATCGTGGAGACCGGAAAGATCAATGAGGTTTACTATGACCCGAGACATCCCTATACCTGGGGCCTGCTCTCGGCTATGCCGGATCTGGATACCGATGACGAGAGACTATATACCATCCCGGGCTCACCGCCCAACCTGCTCCATGAGCCGGCGGGAGATGCCTTTGCGGCCAGAAACCGTCAGGCTCTCCTGGTGGATGACAAGGCGGATCCGCCTATGTTCAAGATTACAGATACTCATTATGCGGCAACCTGGCTGCTGGATCCCAGGGCACCTAAGGTGGAGATGCCTGTGGAACTGAAGCATAGACTCGAAAGAATGAAGAAGGAGGCAGAAGATTATGGCAGCAAATTATAATCAGGAGCCCCTTCTGACAGTGGAGGGTCTGAAACAGTATTTTCCCATCAGTCGTACTTACACGGTAAAGGCTGTTGATGATGTCAGTTTTAAGATTTATCCCGGGGAGACCTACGGTCTGGTGGGAGAGTCCGGTTCCGGAAAATCTACCATAGGGCGGTCTGTGATTCGTCTTTATAAACCCACGGCCGGAAAGATTATTTTCGACGGTCAGGATATCAGTGGAAGGATGTCCCGGCAGACGGAGTCTGACCTGAGAATCAAGATGCAGATGATCTTCCAGGATCCCATGGCATCATTGAATCCAAGAAAAACCATAGGAAACATTATCGGTGAAGGTCTGGACATCCATCACATGTACAGCAGCAGCGACGAGAGAGAAGAGAAGATCAAGAAAATCCTGAAAAAGGTAGGTCTTGCCCCCGAGCATTATGGCAGATATCCTCATCAGTTCTCCGGCGGTCAGCGCCAGCGTGTCGGCATTGCCAGGGCCCTGATCATGGACCCCAAGCTGATCATTGCTGATGAGTGTATTTCAGCGCTGGATGTTTCCATCCAGGCTCAGGTGGTGAACCTGATGAAAGACATCCAGGAAGAGACAGGGTCTGCCTATCTCTTTATCGCCCACGATCTGTCCATGGTGAAGTATATTTCCGACCGGATCGGCGTGCTTCATCTCGGTCACATGCTGGAGACCGGCACTACGGAGGAGATTTTCAGTAAACCTATGCATCCTTACACCAGGAGTCTGCTGTCAGCAATACCGTCTCCCAATCCGATTCTGGAGAAGCAGCGGGTGTCTCTCAGTTACGACTACAAGACTTCCGGTCTGAACTACGCAGAGGGAACGGACCATCTGGTCAGCGGAACGCACTACGTGAAGTGTACAGATGCAGAATTTGACCTTTGGAGCAGGGAGGTCTGACTTTAATAGACATGATCTGTTGGAAGAGGTAATAATATAAAACCTTTTTCCTGAGGATCCAATGAAAAATCGATAACCGCACAGTCAGGAGTCGTACTGCCTTTGACCCTGACCGTGCGGTTTTCTTTTTGTCCTGAGAATCCCATAATTTTGGTGAGATAAATCATAGAAAAATTGCTTATTTTATAGTATAATTCAATAATATACAGAGAATTTTTTGCTCTATTTTATGGATATTGCCAAATTGTATGCAGATTATTCAATGCATACACAATAATTATGTTGGGAGGGATAAGTTATGAGAAGTTCAATCTGGCTTACAGGCAGCGAAGGAAGACTTGGCACGGCCTTGTTGAATGTATTAAAGAAGAACACAGATTACAAGATTGTTGATACAGATAAGGATGTGGATATCACGGATTTTGATGCCGTCGAGCATGCCATTGATTCCTATCGGCCAGTGATCGTCATTAACTGTGCCAGTGTTTCCAGCAAAGATTTCTGTGAAGAGAACAGGGTGGAAGCCTTCAGGGTAAACGCTCTGGGTGCCCGCAATATTGCTGTGGCAACCCGCAGCAAAAATGCAAAGTTAATTCATTTTTCAACAGATGACGTTTTCTCCGGAGTCAGCTATCGGGCCAAAAATGAGTTCGATCAGCCTACGCCGAATACAGTCTATGGCCAGTCAAAGCTTGCCGGAGAGAATTTTGTCAGGGAGTTAAATCCCAAGCATCTGATTGTCCGCAGTTCCTGGGTGTATGGTCTTGCCAAAAATGTGGATGAAAACCGGTCAGATTTCTACTATGAGGTCCTTGAGCATGGGAAAAAGGGGGAAGCCTTCAATGTGCCGATCAATGTGATTGGAACTCCCACCAGTGCCACTGAGCTGGCTCGTTTCTTTTCCCGTATCCTGCATTCCAACGAGTATGGTCTCTACCATGCTGCCTGTGAAGGTGCCTGCACAAGAAGAGAGTTTGCCCGGGCTGTTCTGGAACTGAATGGCTTTGATCCCAATCTGGCCGTCGGCGTCTGTGTCGGAGATGAGCGGTCCGTTGTTTCCACTATCCTGGAAAACCTGATGATTAAGATGACTGGCGTTTATGAAATGAAGCCCTGGAATGAGGCTCTGAAAGAATTTGTGGCAAAAGAGAAAGAGGGGGGACGTTGATGAGTAACAGAAGCAATACAGATTCCATGGATACCGGAACAAAAAAGAGAAAAAAGATGGGTTTGACTACGAAAATCTTTATTGGCCTGATCGGCGGTCTGATCCTCGGCGTCATTTTTAACCTGTGGATACCTCATGGCTATGTCAGGGATACGATTTTTGTGGAAGGAATCTTCTATGTAATCGGTAATGGTTTTATCCGGCTGATGAAGATGCTGGTAGTTCCGCTGGTGTTCTGTTCTCTGGTCTGCGGCGCCGCCTCCATCGGCGATACCAAGGCTCTGGGAAAAGTGGGCGGAAAAACGATTATTTTCTACCTGTTTACCACCGCTGTGGCAGTAACCATCGCCATTTGTGTGGCCACCCTGATCCGGCCTGGTATAGGACTTGATATGTCCTCCATCCAGACCCAGGAGGTCATGACAGCGGAGAGTACCTCCGTGGTGGATACGATTCTTGATATCATTCCTGAAAATCCGATTCACTCCCTGGCGGAAGGCATCATGCTGCAGATTATTCTCTTTGCTCTGGTGGTCGGTGTACTGTTAGCGAAGATGGGAGAGCGGGCAGAACTGATCAATAACCTGTTCCAGCAGCTCAATGAGCTGATGATGGAGATGACCAACCTGATCATGGGCCTGGCACCGGTCGGCGTTTTCTGTATGATTGCAAGAACCTTTGCCAATCTTGGCTTTGACGCCTTTATTCCCTTGCTCAAATATATGTTCAGCGTGGTACTTGGCCTTGCCATCCAGTGTTTCATCATCTACATGATTCTGCTCTTTGTATTTACAAGACTGAACCCGATGAAGTTCCTGAAGAAATTCTTCCCGGTAATGGCCTTTGCCTTTTCCACCTCGACTTCCAATGCGACGATTCCGCTGAACATTGAAACCCTGGAGGAGAAGATTGGTGTATCCAGAAAGATTGCCTCCTTCACGATTCCTTTAGGAGCCACCATCAACATGGACGGAACCTCCATCATGCAGGGTGTTGCCGTTGTGTTTGCGGCTCAGGCCTACGGTATGAATCTGGGAATCCAGGGATATCTGACCGTAATCGCCACAGCGACCCTGGCATCCATCGGTACTGCAGGTATTCCGTCGGTAGGACTGGTAACCCTCTCCATGGTATTTACAGCAGTCGGTCTGCCGGTAGAAGGAATCATGCTGATCATGGGTATTGACCGTATCCTTGACATGCTCAGAACTGCGGTCAACATTACCGGTGATGCTGTCTGTACCACCATCGTTGCTTATCAGAACAAGGATCTGGATACGGAAGTTTTCAACAGCGTGGAATAGTGCCGAATTTGGTAAAGAGACATCCGGGATATGAGATATCCAGTGGGAGGTATTTATGAAAAGAATGAGATATGTCAGAGTAGGCTCTGTCCTTCTTCTGCTTCTTGCTTTCCTTTTGCTGGCCGGCTGTGATAAGAAGGACAAGACATCCGGTCCGGCTGCTGCGGGGACATCCGAGGCGGCAAAACAGGAGATCAGCTATAACGAAAACATTTTACAGGAAATACGTGACCGGGGTTACCTGGTGGCCGGCTGTAAAGCAGATACACCGAGGATGGGCTTCTATGACGAAAAGACGGACACCTGGTCCGGCCTGGAGGTGGATCTGGCCTGGAAGACAGCGGCTGCTCTCTTTGAGGTTTCTGAGCAGGAGGCCAGGGAAAAGGAACTTTTGCACATTGTGCCTGTGACAGTGGCAGATCGTGAGGAGAAGCTGGAAGCCGGCGAAGTGGACTGCCTCTTTTCCACTTATACGATTACGCCGGAGAGAGCAGAACGGTTCGACCTTTCCGAAAGTTACTTTACGGATTTTATCAGCTTTCTGGTGCGCAATGAGGGTGAGGATTCCAATACCCTGGGAGGAAAGAACATCAAGTCCATTGCCGACCTGAATGGAAAGAATATCGGAGTTGCTTCCAAATCCACCACCAGAGCAGCCATCCTCCGTTTCTTTAGCACCATGAACAGTCAAACCATTGACTGCAAGTTTTTTGAGTATCCCTCCTATGACAGTCTCTATAAGGCTCTGAAGGCGAAGCAGATCGACGCGGTGGCGGTGGATGTGACTATCCTGGAAGGATATGTGGATTCCACCACCAGGATTCTGGGTGACCGCTTCGGCGCTCAGAGATATGGGGCTGCCGTGAAGAAGGAGAATCATGCGCTGATCGAACTGATCAATCAGACGCTGGCGAAACAATAAGAGCTAAAAACGTGGGATATTATCATGCAGGAATAATGTGGAGGTGATCTGGCTTATGAGCACAGTCAAAGATAAAATGAAACTGATCAAGGGGGATATCACACAGAGTGACTGCCAATGCATCGTCAATGCTGCCAACAAGTCTTTGCTTGGCGGAGGAGGTGTCGATGGTGCCATTCACCGGGCAGCAGGTCCCCAGCTGCTGGAAGAATGCCGCACTTTAGGCGGCTGCAGGACCGGGGAGGCAAAGATTACCAAAGGCTATGACCTCAAAGCAGAGTATATCATTCATACTGTCGGACCGGTGTTCAGCGGAAAAGGACAGGACCGGGTGGACCTGGCCAACTGTTATTGGAACAGCCTGGAACTGGCAAAAGAACATGAAATCCACAGCATTGCTTTCCCCTGTATTTCCACAGGTGTCTACCGTTTTCCGCCAAGACCGGCATCCCTGATTGCCGTGACAACGGTAAAAAAGTGGCTGGAAGAAAATGAGGATTACGAGATGGAAGTGGTCTTCTACTGTTTCGACAACAGAAGTATGCGCTGCTACCGCATGGAAATGGAAAACCTTTGAAATAGCAGCCAAAAACCAGAGCTGTCGTATTAAAACGGATCAAATACCTGAGTTATAGACAAGAATCCCCATGTCCTGTGTTGTGTCATTTGCCGGACATGGGGATTCTTGTCTTTTACGTCAATGAGTTTGCCGCTTTAGTACGGCAGCCTCGTTTATTTTCTCTCTTCCCGGATTTTGTTGAGGCGCTTCATGACATCATTGGCACCCTTGCCAAAGTAGTCATGAAGGGTCTTGTATTCTGCGTAAAGCTTCTCATAGGCAGCAACCTGGTCAGGATTGGGCTTGTAAACCTTATCCTGCAGTTTAGCCAGCTTTCCAGCGATTTCATTGGCATCCTTGTAGCCGGTGATGGCTTCAGGAGCAGCAGCGATACCCAGAACGGCAGCGCCCAGGGCACAGGCCTGATCGCTGGCGCAGACCTTGATCTCTCTGTTGAGGATGTCGGTGTAGATCTGAACGATCAGCGGATTCTTGGAAGGAATACCACCACTTAACACGATGCTGTTTACCGGAACACCTGCAGCTTCATAGTTTTCCACGATAGCCTTTGTTCCAAAGGCAGTGGCCTCAATCAGGGCCAGATAGATATCTTCGGGTTTGGTCAGAAGGTTCATACCAATGATCATACCATTTAAATCAAAGTCCATGAGGGGTGAACGAACACCGTTGAACCAGTCCAGAGCAACCAGTCCGCTGGCTCCTGCTTTATAGCCGGCGAGCTTCTCGGACAGGTACTGGTGTACACTGATACCTTTAGCTCTTGCGGCAGCCGAATAGTTTTCCGGCACACAGTTATCCACGAACCAGGCAAAGTGGTCGCCGACACAGGACTGTCCGGCTTCAATGCCGAAGTATCCCGGCATGATACCGTCTTTTACGATACCCTGGATGCCGGTGATGGCAGCCTCTTTTTCCGCCAGCATCAGGTGGCAGGAGGAGGTGCCCATGATGATCATCATTTCTCCGGGCTTGCCTACACCGCCGCCGGGTACGGAACAATGAGCATCGATGATGGGAGTGCCGACCGGTGTTCCGGGAAGCAGTCCCAGCTCTCTGGCCATGCCGTCACTGAGGCCGCCGGCCTTGCCGCCGATGGGGAGAATGGGCATATTCAGCTTGTCTTCCACCAGGTTTTCCATGCGGGGATCCAGGGCCTTAAAGAAGTCTTTGGACGGGAAGCCCTTCTCATGATGATAGAAAGCCTTGTAGCCCATGGCACAGGCAGAGGCGGTCAGCTGGTCTGTCATCTCCCAGATGATCCAGTCCATGGCCTCCAGGAAGTAGTCAGCCTTCTCGTAAACTGCCGGAGCCTTGTGGAGTGTCTCTAAAATCTTCGGAATAGTCCACTCGCTTGAAACCTTGCCGCCGTAGAGGGGAAGCCACCATTCGCCGCGTTCTCTGGCCACCTTATCGATGAAGATCGCCTCTTCTTCGCCGCCGTGATGCTTCCATAATTTTACATAAGCATGAGGCTCATGCGCGAATTCCTCTGTCTGACACAGGGGCATCTTATCCTTGGTTACAGGCAGGATTGTTGCGGAAGTAAAGTCTACACCGATACCGATTACTTCTTCCGGAAGAACTTTGCTCTGGGCCATGACGCTGCGGACTGTTACGAGGAGACCGTTGAGATAGTCCTGGGGATCCTGCAGGGCCCAGTTGGGAGGCAGAGTCTCACCGGTGGGGATGTGGGTCTCCATAACAGCATGAGGATATTCATAAACACTCTGGGCAATCTCTTCTCCGCTGGCAATATCCACCAGAAGTGCTCTTACAGATAAAGTACCATAATCAAGTCCGATTGCATATTTTGCCATATCATTACTCCTTTTCTTTTAGACTTTCGGTGAAACGTTGAGCGGACCGTCCTTCCGGTCTGATTCTTTCCTTCCACCTTTTTGTTAATGAAAAACTTATTGTTTATAAATTTTTTTATCTGCCGTCATGGAGCAGATTATTTACTGAATATTTAAGAAAAATACTTTTAACTTCTGATAGCTATCTTCTATATTACTTATTTATCATAATTTTTTCCTAAGGTCAATGGGTCCAAATTCCATTGTAAAGTAATCAAAAATGTTGTAAAATTAATCAAAGAATTTGATTAGTAATGAAGGCTTGATTTGACATAGCAATCCGGAGGTTCTGATTACTAATCAAATTGTTTCTCGGGCACTTTCCGATATTTGATTAGTGAAAAATTAAATTTTTATAAACTGTGCCGGGTCGGGAGCGGAGGTATTTTTAATGGATAAAAAAGAAACCATGAAAAAAAAGAGGGTGACGACCAGAGATATTGCCAGCGAGTGCGGCGTGTCACAGACGACAGTGTCCATGATCCTGAGTGGAAGGGGAAATGTCAGCTTTTCTGAGGAGACGATGGAACTGGTCAAGGGAACAGCCGTAAGAATGGGCTATGTCTACCGGCCCAGACAGGGAAAAAAAGAAGTCAGGCTAAAGAGAACAATCATGATTCTCTGTCCTTCTCTGGCCACCCAGTACTATACGACCTTGATTCAGTCCATCACAGAGTACGCCCAAAGCAGGGAACTTTACACCCTGACTGCCTACACAACCAGGGCGGCAAAGACAGAAGAATATTATCTTCACATGGCTGTTGACCAGGATTTTTTCGGCATTATTTATACTTATCCTCCCAAGGCGAAAAAGGTGCTCAATGAGATTTCCAACGAGATCCCTGTGGTGATGATCAGTGATTATAATCCGGAACTGAAGGCCGGGTTTCTGGAACTGGACAGCAGGAAATCAGGCATTCTGGTGGCAAAACATCTGCTGGAGCTGGGCCACCGGAGGGCTGCTTATATCACCACCCCCTTATCGGGCACCGAACTGCCAAGACTGCGCCGCCTTCAGGGGATTCAGGAGGAATTTGAGCGAAAGGGAGCAGGCAGGGATGCGGTCACAGTCATTGCTGACACAGAGGAGATGTGGAAAACATACCATACCGGCAATCGTCACTACGAGAGCGGCTATCGCATGACCATACAGTATTTTCGTAAGCCTGACCGGGTTACTGCATTTATTGGGACCAATGATATGGTGGCAATCGGCATTATGGATGCCCTCTATAAGCTGGGGTATCGGGTGCCGGAGGACTATTCTGTATGCGGGTTTGACAACACTTTGACTTCTTCCTTCGCGGGAATATCCCTGACTACCGTGGATCATTGTATTGAAGAGAAGGGGAGAAGCGCCGTGGATATGATCAGTGACCAAAGACGGGAAAACAGGGATGAAGGCAGACAGGGAGAAAGAAAAGATAAGGGCCGGTCCGGCCCGGTTACCAGAATAGAGTACCAGCCCTTACTGGTGGCCAGGAGATCCAGCGGGCCGCCGGCCCGGTAATTTCCCGCGGAGAAAGCCTTGAGAATCTGGAAGTCTTTTCCGGTCAGGTCTGTGTAGTCCGGGACCCAAAAGTGAACGAAGAAAGGAGAAAAGTATGTGGGATGATAAAAAGTATACTTCCGGGAGTGGAGGATCGACAAAGCTCGTAATCATAGTACTGCTGTCCTCTCTGCTGATTGGCTGTGCTGCCGGCCTCTTTATCGTTCGGGCTTTGTTCCCTGCGGACAGCAGCCAGAAAGTGGAGGAGACAGAGCAGATTTCTGCTGATCAGGGGGACGGAGAATCCGGCAGTGCTGCCGCTGCTTCCACGGCAGCAGCCACCGCTGCGCCCGCTGAAACCACGGCCTTGTCGGAAACGACGGAAAGCGCGGAGGAATACACTTCTGTGGATATCAATGAAATGTTTGATCAGGCCGAGGCCGAGGAGGATGCCGGCGAGAAGTCGGATGAGTCCTGGGAGGAGAGCGATTCGGATGAGGGGTCGGATGACGGAGATTATATCCTGCCCCAAAGCAGCGAGAGGGAGTTGACAGGAGAAGAACTTGAAGGATTGTCTGCCAGGGACCTTCAGCTGGCTAGAAACGAAATCTATGCCAGACATGGACGTAGATTCGTCACCGATTGGATTCAGGAATATTTCGACAGCAAAAGCTGGTACGAACCGGTATACAGTGCGGATGAATTCCCGGACAGCCTCATCACTCCCGTGGAAAACTACAATATTGAATTGATCAAAAGCTACGAGTAAAGAGAAAAGACGGCCGGGAACACCGGCTGCGAACAAAGTGAACGGAGACAGAGACAATGAATACTCACAGAATTATTCTGGCTTCCGGTTCCCCGAGAAGAAAAGAACTGCTGAAAGAAGCAGGATATTCCTTTGAAGTGGAAGTCAGTGATGCCAGGGAGGAAGTCCGGGAGAATCATCCAGCCAGACGGGTAGAACTTCTGGCTGAACTGAAGGCCGAAGCAGTGGCGAAGAACTATATACGCCGGGTCACGGAAGAAGACCGGGACGATGCAGGAAAGACGAAGGTCCTGGACGTTCCGGCGGAGAGAACAGTCATTATCGGGGCGGATACGATTGTTGTGCACAGAGGGCGGATTCTGGGAAAGCCGGCAGATATGGACCAGGCGGTGGCCATGATCAGGGACCTCTCCGGGGACATTCACCAGGTTTACACCGGCGTCAGCCTTTTTGCGGCAGAGGGAGACAGAATTCAGGAAAAGGTCTGTTTCCATGAGAGGACAGATGTTCATTTCAAGGATATGACAGAGGAGGAGATTCAGTGCTATGTTCTGGCCAGGGAGCCGGTGACTCCCGGACATCCCGAAAAAGGTGACCGTTACCTTTGGCAGGATAAGGCCGGCGGATATGGAATTCAGACAGGCTGGGGATCAAGGATAATCTCAGGAATCTCCGGCGACTATTACAACGTGGTAGGCCTGCCGGTCTGCCGGCTCTGTGCAGAGCTGGACCGGCTTCTGCAAAATTAGGTTGACTTTAATTGGAGTAATAACTATTATAAAGTGTGATATTTTATTCGTAAAAGTCCGAAAGCCACCCGCAGACAGAATCTGTGAGATGGATTCTTTGATAGAAAGGATTAAACACTATGGTAAAAAAGCCGTTTGTAACCAAAGAACAGCTCGATGAGATCGTCAGGACCTATCCGACACCTTTTCACATCTATGATGAGAAGGGAATTCGGCAGACAGCCCGGGACCTGAAAGAAGCCTTTTCCTGGAATAAGGGGTTCAGGGAGTATTTTGCGGTAAAGGCGACACCCACACCGGCCATTCTCAAGATTCTCAAAGAGGAGGGCTGCGGGGTAGACTGTTCTTCCCTGACTGAGTTGATTATGAGTGAACGCTGCGGTTTCAAGGACGATGACATTATGTTTTCCTCCAATGAGACTCCTGCAGAGGAGTTTATCCTGGCCAGGAAGCTGGGAGCTCATATTAATCTTGATGATATCACTCATATTGACTATCTCAAAGAAGCCTGCGGAATTCCGGAAGCAATCTGCTGCCGCTACAATCCCGGAGGATATTTTAGTCTGGGAACGGACATCATGGACCATCCCGGAGATGCCAAGTATGGTATGACTAAGGCTCAGGTTTTTGAGGCTTTCAAAAAACTCAAGAAAGAGGGCGTCAAAGAGTTCGGCATCCATTCTTTCCTCGCCAGCAACACCGTGTCCAATGATTACTATCCGGTACTGGCCTCCATCCTGTTTAATCTGGCTGTGGAACTGCATGAGAACCTGGGTGTCCATATTGATTTTGTGAATCTCTCCGGAGGCGTGGGTATTCCCTACAGACCGGATCAGGAACCCAACGATATCTTTGCCATAGGCAGGGGCGTGCAGGAGGCCTATGAGAAGATTCTAGTGCCCGCAGGCATGGGAGATGTTAAGCTGAAGACGGAACTGGGACGCTATATGACCGGCCCTCATGGGCACCTCGTCGTCAGGGCCATCCATGAGAAGCATATCTACAAGGACTATATCGGCGTGGACGCCTGTGCCGTCAACCTGATGAGACCGGCTATGTACGGAGCCTACCATCATATTACCGTCATGGGCAAGGAAGATGCCCCCTGTGATCATGTCTACGATGTGGTGGGATCTTTATGTGAGAACAATGATAAGTTTGCCATAGACAGAAAACTTCCCAAAATTGATATAGGCGATCTTCTGGTCATCCATGATACCGGCGCCCACGGCTTTGCCATGGGATATAATTACAATGGCAAGCTTAAGAGTGCTGAACTTCTGCTCCAGGAGGATGGAAGCACCAGGATGATCCGGAGAGCAGAGACAGTAGAGGACTATTTTGCAACCCTGGAAGGATATGATTTTTAGAACTTGTGCAGCTGACAAATAAGTCAAAGTAAAGGAGACAGAATATGAAAATTTTACTTGCCGGCGGCGCCGGCTTTATCGGATCCCATACAGCCGTAGAACTGCTTGAGGCAGGCCATGACGTTGTGGTAATCGACAATTACTGCAATAGCTGCCCCACATCTTTAGAGAGGGTCAGGGAGATTACAGGAAAGGATCTTACTGTCTATGAAGCCGATGTGAGAGATACAGAGGCTGTGAGGAAGCTGTTTCAAGAGCAGGAGATTGACTGCGTGATTCACTTTGCGGGTCTCAAGGCAGTGGGAGAGTCCGTGGAGAAGCCTGTGGAATACTACAGAAACAATATTGACACCACCCTGACTCTGCTGGAATGCATGAAGGAGGCTGGGGTGAAGAGAATCGTTTTCTCTTCTTCAGCCACTGTTTATGGGGAGGAGAATGAGTCTCCTTACGTGGAGACCATGCAGCGGGGCAGCTGCTCCAACCCTTACGGCTGGACCAAGGCCATGATGGAACAGATTCTTACGGATACGGCCCATGCCGACAAAGACATGTCTGTGATTCTTCTTCGCTACTTTAACCCTATCGGAGCTCATGAGTCCGGCAAGATCGGAGAGGATCCCCAGGGGATTCCCAACAATCTGATGCCCTTTGTCTCTCAGACCGCTGTGGGACGCAGAGATAAGCTGACGGTATTCGGCGGAGACTATGACACACCGGACGGAACCTGTCTGCGGGACTATATCCATGTCATGGATCTGGCCAACGGTCATTTGAAGGCTGTGGAGTACGCTGCCGGCCACAAGGGCGTGGAGATCTTTAATCTTGGTACGGGACAGCCTTACAGTGTCCTTGATATCATTAATACTTTTGAGAAGGCCAACGGTGTGCCGGTGCCCTATGTCATCGGACCGAGACGGGCTGGTGACCTGCCTGTGGTTTTCGCTGATGCTTCCAAGGCAGAGCGCATTCTGGGATGGAAGACAAAAAGAGGACTTAAGGATATGTGCGTGGATTCCTGGAACTGGCAGAAGAATAACCCCAATGGTTTCCGGGATTAGGACGGATTGCCTGAAAATCTAAGACTGAATAAAGAAAGGAAAGAAGACCATGTTTGAGAAACTGGAAAGAAAAATGGTCAATGTACTGCTTTTCTTTGATTTGTTTAAGATGAAAACAAAGATTCCCAATGATTTTTCTTCCGTCATGAAGACGCAGGACAAAAGGGTCCGGAAGCTGGTAAAAAAGGCCTACAAGATTCCTTTTTACAGGGAGAGATTTGACCGAGCAGGAGTCAAGCCAAGGGATATCCGCTGCGGCGACGACCTGTCCAAACTTCCTCTGCTCACAAAAGATGAACTTCGGGCCTGGATGAATGAAGAGGCAAAAAATCCGAAATACGGGAACTGGTTTCACGATACCACCAGCGGCTCATCCGGGGTACCTCTCATGCTCCTGGTGTCCCCCAGAGAGAAAGCGTTCAACATGGCCAACTGGTTCCGTGTGATGATGGTGGCCGGTTACAATCCCTTCCTGGGAAAGACCATGAGCCGTAAGAGCGCCCACAGTATCACCGGCGGCAGCGACACTTTCCTGCAGCATTTTGGGATTCTGCGCAGAGGATTTGTGTCCCAGTATGACCCGGAGCCGGAGATGGTAAAACAGATCAATGCCTACAAACCGGACTTCCTCTACATGAATAAGAGCGAGTTTATGAGACTGTGCCTCTACTGCAAACAGAACAATGTGACCCTGGCAAAGCCCAGGTTCTATTGTCCGACAGGGGAGAAGATCGATGACACGGCCAGGAAACTCTTCCGGGAGATTCTGGGACCGGGCATCATTGATTCCTACGGGACGGCTGAGACAGGTGCGGCCATGGTAAGGCTGTTTGACAGCGACGAGTATGTTGTCCACAATGATTCTTTCGTGGTGAATATCTATGATGAGGACAACAAACCAGCCAAAGAGGGGAATATCGTTGTGACACCCCTCTACAAGACTGACCTGCCCCTGATTAATTATGCCATTGGAGACAGGGGAACCTGTGTCATGAGAAACGGCGTTCGCTTCATTACCAGTGTCCAGGGAAGAATGAATGATTTCTTCCGCTACGAGACCGGCGAGGTGACGACTTTCTTTGAGATTGCACCTATTATCGCTCACTGTGAGGACGTTTTCCAGATTCGCTTTATCCAGGAGGACTGGCACAGGATTCATATACAGTGCGTCCAGAATAAAGAAATTTCTGACAAGCCTGCAGCCCAGGTGGAGCGGGAACTGACAGAGAAGCTTAATGCCAAATTTAAACATCCCTTTGAGATTGAGTATGAGTGGATGGATTCCATCCCGCCCGATAAGAACGGCAAACTCCGCATGATTGTCTGCAAAGTCCAGTGAATGGATGAAGCTGCCTTGAATGATGACAGAAAGTGAGGGCATACCCATGTCCGATGGAAAAGAGAATACACCGGCGAAGACGAAGACGGCAAAGGCATCCCTGAACAGAAGGGCCCTCACATCCGGCTTCTTCTTCGTGCTGGCCCAGCTGCTGGTGCGCGGCCTGACTTTTGCGGTGACGCCGGTTTACACCCGGCTCCTGTCCCAGGCCCAGTACGGCCAGATCAGGGTTTACGAATCCTGGCTTTTGATTGCCTATCCCACCATGTCCCTGTGTCTCTGGAAGAGTGCGGATGTGGCCAAATATGATTATAAAGAAAAATATAATTCTTACATTTCCAGTGTACACACCCTGTCCTATCTTGCCATCGGTGTGATCTTTGGTATTTGTATGATTTTCAAGGAGCCGGTTCAGCGGTTCTGCCGGATGGATGACCTGATGTTCTACATCTGTTTCCTCTACGTGTTTACCTACACCAGTATGCTGTATCTGCAGCGGAGAGACAAGCAGATGCTTCGCTATAAGTTCTCTACGGCGGCGACTCTGCTGACCATCGTTCCGGGAACCGTTCTGTCCATCCTGCTGATCTATCAGGGAAGGATGGCGGGACTCTATGACCAGCTGGTTCATCGCAGGATCATTGGTTATTACACGCCTCAGATTATCGGCGGGGCCATCATAGCTGTCGTCCTGTGGGTTCAGGGAAAATCATTTTTTAACAAGGGTTACTGGAAATACGGGCTGGCCTACAGTCTGCCCCTGATTCCTGAGGCACTGTCCATTCAGATTATGAACCAGTCGGATAAGATTATGATCCAGAACATGATCGGCGATGTCGAGACCGGTATTTTTGCTCTGGCCACCACTGTGTCTTTCATCATCTGGATTCTGGAGGATTCTGTGTGGAATGCCTGGATTCCCTGGCTCTATGAAAAGATTTCCAGAAATGAGACAGGAGATATCGAGAAGCCCTGGACGGCTGTCATGCATGCTTTCGGTCTCATGTCCTGGCTCCTGGTGATGCTGGCGCCGGAAGAGATCGCCATTCTGGGATCCAGACAATACCATATGGCAGTCTTTCTGATCGCGCCCATGGTAACAGGAACCCTTTTCCGATTCTACAGCTACAGTTATTCGGCAATCCAGAACTATTATAAGAAAACCCGTTATGTGGCTGCAGGAACAATTGCCACCATGGTACTGAATGTGATATTGAATTACGTTTGTATCCTTTTCTTTGGCTACATGGCAGCAGCTTATACCACGGCTTTCAGCTATCTGGTACTACTTCTGGTGCAGGGATTCCTGGAGTACCGCATCACCGGCAAAGTGATTGTGCCGCTGCACAAGACCGTGATCATTGCTCTGGTCTACGGAGCGGTGAACATCGCCTCCATGGGATTTTTCGGTCTTCCCTGGTTTGTGCGTTATCTGGTGATGCTTGTAGTGATGGCTGTATCTGCATACATCCTTCGACCGCAGTTGAAGATGGCTGTGGGGCTGATCCGCAAAAAGAAAAAATAAAGCAGATTATTGTTGAGAATAAAAAAGTCTCCCGGAGAGGACAGGACTTAGGAGTCCGTTCCTTCCGGGAGTTTTTTTCAGGGTATTTTTACTGCTGCTCTATTTCTTTTTCAATCTTTTTTCGTTTTTTGCGAATATGGTTGAAGAGGATGATGGCGGCAAAGAGAAGCAGCCCGGCTCCGGTGATCATAAAGGCAGTGCCAAGTCCCGGAAGCTGATAATGGAGGCGGATTTCATGGTTTCCTGCAGGGACATGGATTCCCATATACTGGTAGTTTGCCTGACAGATCTGAGTCTCTTTTCCATCAATAAAGGCTGTCCAGCCTTGCTGATAGGGGAGTGAGACAAGAAGGAACTTGTCCCGGTCTGACTGGAAGGTTCCTGTTACTGTGTTGTGGTCCACAGATACATTTTCCAGGGAATTCTCTTTGAGAGCAAGAGCCTTCTTGGTGTAGTCATCCATGGTCTGCGCGTAGACTGCCAGGTCGGAGTATCGAATTTGTCCCGGGGCCTCGAAGGTCAGAGTACATGATTTGACAGGCTTTTCATGGTAACCCAGATTGAAGAGGAACTCATCCTGACCGGTGGAGTAGGAATCCACACGGAATTTGTACTGGTAGCTCATATCCTTCGCCTCGATATCTGTCTTGATGAAATGTTCTTTGGCGTTGGGCTCTGCGTAGATATCCCCCTTCAGGCTGATATAGCTTTCCGCGTGGGCGGCTTTGGGAAAATGCAGTGTAATCTGGGCCATGGGCTCCTCTATCGTGATCAGGCCATCCTCGACCGTCACGCCGGGGCCCGCCTCTATTTTGCTGATTTCAAGGCGTTTGCATCTTAAAGGCAGGTCAGAGGAATTTCCGGCCAGATCTTTAAGATGGGCATCCTTCTTAATCTGATCGTCATTAACGATGGCGGCCAGCATGGTGATCTCCTGGCGCTGAGCAGCAGAAACTTCCTCTGCCTGGCTTTCTGGAACAAGGCGGTCATAGCTGTAGCCCAGAGGAAGAGTGTATTTGTTCTCATAAATGGTATAATCCTGCGTCTTGCCGCTAAAGCGGAAGGCTTCTTCATAGCCGTAGGGCAGGCTGACGGTATCCTCGGAGGAAGTGCCTAAGTATCTGACACTGGCCAGCTCATTCATGTAGGTTCTTGCATTGTAATCATAGACACTGACCATATCCCAGTGGCAGTTTCCCATAGCCCGGTTATAGTTGACGATTCCCCGGTTCAGGGTACTGGTAAAGGTTGCGATGTCATGATAGTTAAGAATCAGACTGCTGGAACGGGTGCTGCCTTTGCCATCCAGATTGACACTTCTGAAAAAGTCTGAATCATTGTAGCCGGGAACATCTTTTAATCGCCTGAGAGCAGTGCCGGTCATTTTGGAAAGGGCGGTACCATTCTCCACATAGGTTTCCAGATGAGACTGGTCCTTTCCTTCTGATGTGATATAAAGGTTGGCATTGATGACAACACTGAGGAGGACGATGACGGACAGAATACGTTTGCCCTGGTCCTTCCAGGTTTTGAAGTAGTCAAAATTCTTAAGAAGAATCACGGTGAAGGTCAGCAGCAGGAAGGCCAGAGCCATCATGGCTTCCTCCGTGTGAAATTTCCCGGAGAAAGAGATGAGCAGAACATAGAAAGCCGTCAGTCCTGCCATCAGGTTCAGCTCCTTCCGGCTGAGTCCCTCGAAACTGTCCAGATTATCTGCAAGTATATAGATAATCAGCAGGACATAAATGTAGACCCAGCGGTTGGTCACACTGCCAAAGCCACTGAAAATGTACCCGAAAATGGGGAACATACAGAAAAGGGTATATAGGATAAACATAGCACGCAGCTCCCGCCGTCTGTCTCTGGTAAACAGCAGAATCACGGCAAATAGTGCCAGGGGCGCAGCCCCCAGTTTCAGCCACATGCCCGGGGCAAAAGAGTCGGAGATCAGAGTGACAAAGAAGTCCGGAATCCATTCAGCCCTGTAAAATAGGGGTGTGGTGGACAGGAATTTTGATATGGCTGCACTGCTGCTTCTCCCGGATCCGACGTAACTTCCAAAGGAAGTGAAGAGGGAGATGATTCCCATTGACACACCCAGCAGATAGCTTCCCACAATGATCAGACCCCTGGAGAAAAAGATCTTAAAAGATCGAAGGTCTTTATCGCAGAGAATTCTGGTAAGGAAATAGATGCCCAGTGCCAGGGTGTTCATGTACAGGAAATAGTAGGAGCACAGCAGAGATACGGTTGTCAGGATGGTAAACAGATACCATTTTCTTTCTCTGATCAGACTCTCCATGGCCATAATCAAAAGAGGCAGCAGGATCAGCGGGGTGATAAACTGGCTGTGTCTGGTTCCGGCAAATATCGCATAGCCGGAGAAGGTGTAAGCCAGACTGGCAACACGGCTGACCCGGAATGATTTTTTGAAATACAGAAGCAGACAGGACATACTGAGGCCTGCCAGAAAGTAGCGCACCATGACAAGGGCGCTGTAGTTCGTCTCCACAGAGGACACTGGCAGCAGAAGGTTCAGCCAGTAAAGAGGCTCAAAGCTTATGGAAACAGGAGCTCCGAGACCAATACGGAAATCGTACTGGGTAAAGTCAGTATTTCCCTGGATCAAATCCGTGAAAACCGAAGGGATATAATGGACAAAACGGATGATTTTAGGGATGTACTGGCCCAGTCCGTCCACACTCCAGATCAAAGATCTGTTTGATTCCAGATATGGGGAGAAAATCAGGTAGGCAATAAGGGCAAAAAGCCCTGTATAGCTGATCAGGTAAGCCAGAATATACCGGCGCCTTCCCTTGCCTGCTTCCATGTCCAGAACATTGTCTCCGGACATATAGACAGAGGTAAAGCCCATGATTTTGCGCCAAAGGATCAGACCGGCTTTCTCCACTCTTCTGTAGAGAGGCAGAAGCCATACGCTGATATGAATGGCGGCGGCAGCGGCAACCATGCCCAAAGGAATCTGGGCGGCAGCCTTTTTATGGAGGATTGCCAGCAGGCCTCCCATGACAAGTAAAGAGAACATAATACTGACATTGATTTTCTCAGTCACAGATACTGTGTTCCGATAGGAGGCTGTACAGCCCCAGGCAAAGGCGAAAAGGTGAGTCATAATCGGGATACAGCCAAAGCGGTCACCGCCGATAAAAACTCCCAGGGCGCCATAGCCCAGTATACCCTCCGGAATGAAAACACAGAGATAGCCCAGAAGGCAGACAGCGATGATCACAGCAGGTCTGGAAGGCATATTGACAACACTCTTCCAAAGAAGGGCATACAGGAGATAGAGGATGCCCAGAGAAAGAAAGATTGCGCTGGATCCCGGAATCCGGATCAGGCCGATGATGTTTTTTATGGCTGTGAACAGAGCATAATCCTTTAAGGTGACATCAATGAAAAGACCAATGAAGGCATAGAGTCCCAGAAAAAGAACGCCTGTCTTACTGTAAGCAAGGGTGGGGTTCTCTTTCTTTTTCTGGAATTCCTCTGCCATGAGTCCGGCAGCAAAGAACATACCGGGCGCGTAGACAATCTGAACAACAGAAGCCAGCAGATGAACAAAGCGGGAACTGCCGTAAAAATTATTGAGTATATAACTGATGAGAAATGTGACATAGAAGGCGGCCAGTAATCCTCTGGACAGGCAAAGCATATCCTTTTCGGCGGGATATTCTCTGCCTGACCTGTAGAACTGCCGCTTCAACGAGTTCTTATTCATGGAATAACCTCCTGAAGACTCTCTGGGAAATCGTTAACTAAAAAAAGCCGGCACGCAGTGCCGGCAATATATTTATATTTTTCATTAAAGGTATCGGAAAAGTTCCTTGGCTTCGTCCTTTTTTGCGGTATCTTTCACATCAAGAATCTCAGCTTTTACAGTCCGATTACCAAATTGAATCTCCAGAATATCGCCGGCTTTTACATTCAGACTTGCCTTGGCAGTCTTCCCATTGACAAAGACGCGGCCGGCATCGCAGGCCTCATTGGCCACAGTGCGACGCTTGATGATGCGGGAGACCTTTAAGAATTTATCCAGCCTCATGACAGAAAAACCGCCTTAAGCGTTTACTTTCTCCTTCAGAGACTTCATAGGCTTAAACTTCGGTGCTTTGGATGCGGGGATCTGGATGGTCTCCTTGGTTCTGGGATTGATTCCCTCACGAGCAGCTCTCTCCACTACTTCAAAGGTGCCAAAGCCGGCGAGCTGAACCTTCTCACCCTTGCTGAGTTCGTTGCCAACTACATCGATAAAAGCCTTGAGAGCCTTTTCTGCATCTTTTTTTGTCAGTTCAGTATTCGCAGAGATTGCTGCGATCAACTCGGTTTTATTCATTATAAATCCTCCTGATATCTTCTTCTTAAAACATCATTATAATATCAAATAGAAACGCACTTACTGTTTATTTATAACGGTTTAACAGGTGTTTGTCAAGGTATTTTATGGTTCTTGTAATTTTTGTTAAAAAACAGTGGAAGCCATTGAAAAATAAGAAATTTAAAGGTATTATAGTGAAGTAATGGAAGGTTGGGTTTTATGTTGATGACAGAGGTTTGCCATGCTATTTAAAAAGAAGAAGAAGAAGAACAGCAAAGCATTTAAGAATAAGTTTCAGAAGAGATTTTTCACCAGAAGCTCGGTGGCTGTTCTCGCTGTGGGAATCGTTGTGTTCATACTCGCGGCCGGGGCATCGATTGCGCAGAAACGGCAAAGCTCAGTTTATGACCAGCAGATCAGAGAGCTGGAGAGTGAGATACGGGGCATAGAGGCGGAGAACAGTCGTTTAGAAGCAGAGAAATCGGAACTGAATACGGATGCCTTTAAGGAGAAGATTGCCCGGGAGGTTCTTGGGATGATCGGCAGTGACGAGTACATCCTTAAGGAGGAAACAGACGCTTCTGCTGATGAAGCGTATTATGACAGGGAGACTTCTGAAAAAAAGGATTCAGATAAAAAGAAGGATTCAGACAAAAAGAAGGACTCGGATAAAAAGAAAGATTCAGATCAATAAACTGAGAAAGGCAGATTGGTATCTGGGATAAGCGGGTAGGCAGCCGGTTTAAACAGATCGATATCTGAAGAAAGATTCTTGACTTTTTTCAGATTTGATGATATGATAGGCGGCGTTGACTGTTGTGGCGGGATAGCTCAGTTGGCTAGAGCACACGGTTCATACCCGTGGTGTCGCTGGTTCGAATCCAGTTCCCGCTATTTTTAGAAAAAGGCCCTATGGGCCTTTTTTTCTTATTATATCAGGAAATTCTATTCAGGAAATTGCTCCGCATTTCCTATAATACAAAAACCCTCCGGGGGATTGAGGGGCAGGGGAGTTGATGTCCGCTTGTGGACTTTGTTGTTGTTGGAGATGAGAGATTATGGGAGAGTATGCTGACAGGCTGCTATGGGAAAAAGTGACTTCTTTTGTGGAAAAAGAAGAATTGATTCAACGGGGAGACAGAATTTTGCTCGGTCTTTCCGGTGGAGCGGATTCCGTATGTCTGGCCCGCTATCTCCTGGCAGTCAGGAAAGAGCTGGGAACAGATTTGCTGGCTGTCCACGTAAATCATGGGATCCGGGGCAGTGAGGCAGACCGGGATGAATGCTTTGTCAAAGAGTTCTGTTCCCGCTGGGGGATTACGCTGAAGATCATTGCCGTGGATGTTCCCGGGATGGCCGAAAAGAAAGGGCTGTCTTTGGAAGAAGCCGGGAGGATCTCCCGATATGAGACCTTTGACAGGGTGGCCCTTGACTGCGGCTGCAGCAAGATTGCGGTTGCCCATCATGCCAATGATCTGGCGGAAACCATGCTTTTTCGCATGGTGAGAGGGACCGGTCCATTTGGCCTTGCAGCCATGACGGCCAGGTCCGGCAGCCGGATCCGCCCTCTTTTATGCCTGACCAGGAAGGAAATAGAGGAAATCCTGAACCGTCTTGGCCAGAACTTCGTGGAGGACAGCAGCAACCGCTGCACTGACTACAGCAGGAACTATATCCGGCATCAGACTATCCCCAGACTCGAAGCCATGAATCCCGGCTTTATTGAACATATGAAGCAGCTGGCCTTCATGCAGGCTGAACAGAACGCTTATCTGGAAGAAATGATGGACAGAAGGCTCTGTAAGCTGGTGAAGCTGGAAAAAGGCAGGGCATGGATTGATGAAGAGGCATTTAAAGGGCTCCTTCCCTTTGAAAAAAAGGAAGTGCTGAGA
Organism: Anaerobutyricum sp.; assembly: GCA_045112755.1. Classification (GTDB taxonomy): domain Bacteria; phylum Bacillota; class Clostridia; order Lachnospirales; family Lachnospiraceae; genus Anaerobutyricum. The sequence continues at coordinate 3,505 of JBGUIF010000077.1, read as the reverse complement.
AGGATGCTTTTCCATGTCAGCGGCAGAAGGAAGGATATCGGTCATGTCCATATCCGGATTCTCGAACAGCTTATGTCCCTGCCTGCAGGAAAACGCAGCGACCTGCCCTACGGAGTCATGGCCCTCAGATTGGATCAGGGACTACTGCTTACTCAGATGAATGATGGGAGCCGTTTAGCAAAAGAAAGAGATGAATCTGAGATGGCAGACCCGGGGTTGCCTGTGGATCTTAAGATCTTGGAGCGGGAGGGAATATTAGGCCCGATTTTTACAGGAAGAGGCCCCGGCCTTCTTTTCCGGCTTTTGGAGTGGGGCGGTCAGGATGTGCCAAAAAGTCGTTGTGTCAAATACTTCGATTATGATAAAATAAATAGCGCATTAATAATCAGACCCAGTATTTCCGGGGATTATTTCTTTTTGGATACCCTGGGCCGCAGAAAAAAAGTGCGAAGATATTTTATTGACGAAAAGATTCCCCTGAAAGACCGGGGGAATATTACTGTTCTGGCAGAAGGGAATCATGTATTGTGGATTCCCGGACACAGGAGCAGTGAAGGCTGCCGTGTTAACACGGATACCAGGAGGGTACTGCGGGTGGAGCTGCTGACACGGGAGCAGGCAGAAGAACAGACAGAAGAACAGAAATGATACAGGCTTATCAGAAGGAGGAAACTATGGCAGATCGAATCAGCGTTTTGATCCCGGAATCAACAGTGGATGCGAAGATTAAGGAAATTGGAGAGAAGATTAGCAGTGATTATGCAGGAAAAGAGGTCCATCTGATCTGTATCCTGAAAGGCGGCGTCTTTTTTGCCTGTGAACTGGCAAAGAGGATTACTGTGCCGGTGTCCCTGGATTTCATGCAGGTATCCAGTTACGGGGACGGAACCAAGTCATCAGGCATCGTTCGGATCAAGAAGGATCTGGATGACAGCCTGGAAGGAAAAGAGGTAATCATTGTCGAGGATATCATTGATACCGGAAAGACCCTCCATTATCTGATTCCTCTGCTGGAGCACAGGGAGCCGGCCAGCATCAAGCTCTGTGCGCTTCTCAGCAAGCCGGACCGGAGGGAGGTTCCCATCGATATCGACTATCTGGGCTTTGATATCCCGGATGAATTTGTCATCGGCTATGGCCTGGACTATGCGCAGAAATACAGAAACCTTCCCTTTATTGGTGTTATTGATCCCGAAGAGGGGCTGGTTGAGATGGATGAGAAGCTGACGGCTGACGATACGGACGGGGAGAAGTAGGATAATCAGCAGTCTTGCTGGGTTTGGCTGCCCGGAAGAGGGCTGTCCGGGAAGAGTATTTAGGAAAGGAGCTTTATCGTGAACGCAAATATCAGATATGTTCTCGTGATAATGTTCATAGCCATGATCAGCTATATGGGCCTGACTTACTATTCTCAAAGCGCAGGATTATCGTCTGAGACAAAGAGCTATACTTATGCGGACATGCAGAAGGACGCTGAGGAGGGAAAGATTTCTTCTATGGATGTGGTGCAGAACGCGCAGGTTCCCACGGGCACAGTGATCGTGGATTTTAAGGATGGCACACAACAGCAGAAAGTCAATCTGACGGATGTCAATAAAGCTGTCGCACTGGCTGACGAGAATCATATCCCCTGCAATGTGGAGAATGTGAAGGAATCGGGAGGAGGACTGGTCTCATCGATCATGCCCTGGATGGGAACGCTGCTGGTGATCCTCCTCATGTTCGTGATGATCAACCGTATGTCCGCCGCAGGCGGCGGCAACAGCAAGATGATGAATTTCGGAAAGAGCAGGGCCCGCTTGGTGGAGCCCGGGAAAAAGAAGGTCACCTTTGCCGACGTAGCCGGACTGAAGGAGGAGAAGGAAGAACTGGAAGAGATCGTGGACTTTCTGAAGGATCCCGGCAAGTACACCCGCATGGGGGCCCGGATTCCGACGGGAGTTCTTCTGGTCGGCCCTCCCGGTACCGGAAAGACCCTTCTGGCCAGAGCTGTATCCGGCGAGGCCGGCGTGCCGTTTTTCAGCATCTCCGGATCTGATTTTGTGGAGATGTTTGTGGGAGTCGGCGCTTCCAGGGTCAGGGATCTTTTTGAACAGGCAAAAGAGAATGCACCATGTATTATCTTTATAGATGAGATTGACGCCGTGGCAAGACGACGGGGCAGCGGCCTCGGAGGAGGCCATGACGAGAGAGAGCAGACACTCAACCAGCTCCTGGTTGAGATGGATGGTTTCGGCACCAATACAGGAATTATTATCATGGCTGCCACGAACCGGGTGGACATCCTTGACCCGGCAATCCTGAGGCCCGGCCGCTTTGACCGGAAGATCAGCGTGGGCGCTCCGGATGTTCAGGGAAGAGAGGATATCCTGAAGGTGCACGCCAAGGGGAAGAATATCGGAGATGATGTGGATCTCCACCAGCTTGCCCGCACCACCCCAGGCTTTGTGGGAGCGGATCTGGAGAATCTGATGAATGAGGCAGCCATCCTGGCTGCAGGCAGAAATGCCGGCTTTATTCAGATGGAGGATATCAGGAAGGCTTTTATTAAAGTAGGAATCGGCAGAGAGAAGAAGAGCAGACTTGTACCTGAAAAAGAAAGGCGGATTACTGCCTATCATGAGTCCGGCCATGCGATCCTTTTCCATGTCCTGCCGGATGTGGGACCGGTTTACACAGTCTCCATCATTCCGACGGGTCTCGGCGCCGCCGGCTATACCATGCCGCTGCCGGAGAAAGATTATATTTTTTCCACCAAAGGCAGAATGCTTCAGGATATCATGGTCGGTATGGGAGGCAGGATTGCCGAGGAATTGATCTTTGATGACATTACAACCGGCGCCTCCCAGGATATCAAGCAGGTGACGGAAACGGCCAGGTCTATGGTCATAAAATATGGTATGTCTGAGAAACTGGGATTCCTCAATTATGAGGAGGATTCCGAGGAGATTTTCCTGGGAAGAGACCTTGGACATTCCAGGAGTTTCGGAGAGAAGGTTGCCGGTGAGATTGATGAAGAAGTGAGGAAGATTGTTGATTCCTGCTACAGGAAAGCGGAAGAGATACTTCATGAACACATGTCTGTCCTGCATGCCTGCGCGGCCCTGCTGCTGGAAAAGGAGAGGATTAACCGGGAAGAATTCGAGGCTTTATTTGAACAGATAGAAAAGTAAATTCTGGGGAAAAACAGAACATTTCCTTACTACTTTGCACAAAAAACAATTTTATTTTTCAAAATATTTATGCACACTTATGTGGAGAGTGATGCTATTATATTAGCGTAACCCCCCCCCAATACATTATTATTCTTGCTGTCGCAAGACAGCAAAATACCTTCTCCAAAAAGAGAGCAGCGCAAGCTGCTCTCTTTTTTTTGCAAAATGTTGCATTAAACTCTTAGGGCTGTCGCATTAAAGAGGGTCAATGGCTTGAGATAAAGAAAAGGATTCCCATGTCCAGCGTGTTTGTCATTTGGTGGTGTCTGTGCGTTCTGGGACGGACTGAT
>JBGUIF010000076.1:0-6025 GCA_045112755.1 Anaerobutyricum sp. | reverse complement strand
TCAGGCACCCTATAGGAGCATATGTGTTAATGCAAATGGCGCCATAGGGTGCCAGGTACTTTTTGAAAATTTTGTGGGGGGTGCTGGCAGGTACAGCCTTAGCTTTTGTGGTTTGTGCAGCCAGAGCAGAGCTGTACCCAGCATTTTGGCGGGTGGCAAGGGCGTCCCGCTCAAATTATTATCAATAATAAGATAACAGATTATGGGGATTTTGCAAGAGTAGGCAGGGTGACGGCAGAGTGACAGGCACCGAACTGGGGCATATGCATTTATGCTTTTGGCGGCGCAGGGTGACGCATAGGGTGACAGGCACCTTTCAGGAACATGTGGATTAATGCAGATGTAGGCATAAGGTGACAGGCACCTTTCAGGGATTATAATGTTGAACGCATATGGTGGCGCAGCGCCTCGACGATGCTCTTCATATGGTATCGTATCAGAAACAGCTGATTTGAATACTGGGGATACTTTTCCCGGGCCTTTTCCATCAATGGATATACATATTCCCGGGTCTCCTTAATATATTCTGCCATATGTTCATCTGTGAAAGATGCAGCCATATCAGAGATATTGTGGCACCGATCCAGGAGTTTTACTATGGCGGCGATCCGGTTTTCTGCTATCCCGTTATAATATACCGTTTCATCTCTGGGTATTTTCTTAAAGCCTTCCCATTTGGTCAGAAGCCTTACCGCTTCCCTTGTCTCTTCATTTACCGGTAGTTCTTCTGGGGCAATGCCACAATCTTCGCAGACATCATGCAGCAGACAGGCGGACAAAAGGTCGTCCTCCTCCATGCCCAATGCCAGTGCATGGCAGGTCATCAATAAAGGATGATTGATATAGGGAATACGTTCGTCCCCATGTCCCTTTTTCCGATACTGTCCATCATGCATCTTTTTAGCATAAGCCAGGGCTTTTTTTGTCTCATATAGTTGTTTTGCATTACAATAGGCGCCAATATAGGTGGCCATCTTTGCCTCTGAAAACAGCCTGTCCGAAAGGTCTGACGTTATTTCGAGGATTTCCGCAGATGGCAGTCTTCCTGAAAGGATCCAATCTGATGTTATCTCGTACAAAGCAGCAATCTCCGGGATCTTTTCTGTATCAGGGATGGAATTTCCACATTCCCAGGAACTAATTGCCTGTGTTGTAAGGTGTAGTTTATCCGCAACCTGTCCCTGTGTCAGACCACAATTTTTTCTTGCCTCAGCAAGCCGATATGCTAAAGATTTCATCGCTTCCCTCTCTTTCTGGCCTTTTTTCAATTATATCACACACTATCATCATACACCTTACTAAAAAGAAATGCCAACAGGTGGTATTTTATCTGGCTATAAGCTGAGTCAATTACGGTTTGAATATATAGGTGCCTGAGTATTGGGTACCAAGTATGAGGTACCTGGTACCTTATTGGAGCATATGTATTAATGCAGTTGGCGGCGCAGGGTGACAGGCACCTGGATGACCACAAAAAACTGTCACCGTGAAAAAACTTTGGGTATTCAAAGTTTTTTAGGGTCACTCTTTTTTAGGGTTTGATTTTAGGGTCTAACTTTAGGGGCCAGTTTTAGGGTCTGATTAATAAATTTTAAAGGAGGCGTCACAGTAACGTCCCTCTCATTTAGAGAAAAATGAGAGGATCGTAACTGCTGACGCCCTTTTTGTGCGCATTTTCATCAGGTTTTCTTATGTTTCTGGACATTTTCTCTCCTATCCCTGCTGAAAAAGCGCACTTGACCAGGCCTTCTGTTTTTGGCAAAAGACCTGGCTTGTCGATTTTTGGATTTTTAAAATTTATGCGCTCTCTTTCAGTTCAAACAGATGGCGGCCGGTCTTGTCCGATTGGATCTTGTTGTGATATTTATTGACATTATGCGCAATGGCCAGGATCACGCTCTGAGCCGTGACATTCTCGATCCCCCGATAGGCATAGCGTCGGAATCCCATATCTTCCTTCACATTCGCAAAGGATACTCCGGTTCATCCTCAGCTGTATCCCGTAGTCACTTGTGATCCTTTCCAGATCTTCCTGCCGTTTCTGTTTCATCGTTTTGGAGACATACAGTGTTTTCAGACGGTCTTCCATGGGAGTCTTGCAGTTGTTTCCTTTGATGCAGCTTGTCTTATAAGGGCATCCTTTGCAATCCTCACACCGGTAGACGGATGTGACCCGTTTATAGCCGGTCGCTGTCTTTGCCTTCCGATCATAAACCCAGGCGATCTCCTTTCCCGCATGGCACACGTAGCAGTCCTTCTCCTCATCATAGCTCATGTTCTCCATCCGTCCTATGTCTTTTTTATACTTTCGGCGTTTTGACTTTTCGTAATTGTTTGGCTTAATGAAAGCAACCTGACCGTTGTCCTCAATAAAAAGATAGTTCTCTTCACTTTCATATCCTGCATCGGCTACGATATCACGGTAATGGAATGACAGGTGTTCTTCCATATCCTTTAAGAACGGGATCAGTGTCCGGGTATCCGTTGGTCTTTGTGTGACATTCAGCCAGGTGATATATTCCGAATCCACACCATGCTGGAGGTTATAGGCCGGCTTAAGCTGACCGTTTAACATGTGGTCTTCTTTCATCCGCATGAAGGTAGCATCCGGATCTGTTTTGGAGTAACTGTTGCGGTCTCCGCACTTATAGATCTTCTGGTTGTACTCTTTCAGTTTTCCGATGTATTCTTCCAGAGTCTCTATGGATCGTTGCAGCTGGCTCTTTCTTTTTCCGCAGCCATGGACGAACTCAATTCCTTCTTCTTCCTTCAGGGCATAAAGCTTTTTTCGTATCTTCTTCAGGGTGCGCAGTCCGAATCTCTTCCCGTTAAAGATGAACCGGATACCATAGAGGAGCTCCAGTTCTTCCACCAGAACCGCAATCTTCTGGCAAAGCCGTTTCTGGTGTTTTGTCACTGCCTTTTTCCAGACAAAGGTATAGCGGTTGGCAACAGATTCGATCTTGGTGCCGTCAATAAAGATGTGCTCTCCGGAGATCTCACCATAATCTTTCAGGAGGCCGGTCACTTCAGCCAGGGTCTTTTTGGAGCATTGGGAAAGGTGGAGAGAGATAAACCTTGCGATCGTTGCATGATCCGGTACGGGCTTTCCCTCAAGAAGATACATGAAGTTGATATCCCTCCGGCAGGCACTTTCGATATCCCTGCTGGAATAGATCCGGTTCATGGCTGCATAGATGATAATCTTAAACATCTGACGCGGCGACGCCTGACTTTTTTTGATCTTACCATAAGTCTGATAAAGATCCGTCAGTTCCATGTCCTCCACAAATACATTCAGCAGGCGGACCGGGTCATCGTTCGGGATCAAAACTTCCAGTTCAAGAGGAAGTTTGAATTGATAATTAAATGAAGATAAGCTATAATCTTTTTGTATTTGAATGTTTTTGGTCATACATTCATTATACACTAAAAGCCGTTCTTCCGTTAGGAATTACGGCTTTTTTTCGCTAAATCAGGGCTGTCGGATTAAGTTTGATGAGGAACTGCAGTAGCAGTTCCTATCATGACTTAATGCGACAGCCCCTTCTGCTCTTTTTCTCTTATGATAAGTTCTGCAATGAATCTTAAAAGAAAGGAGCTATATGAATCGTATCACAGAACTACTGGACTTGGAAGATGCAGATTTTTTTATATCTGACATCTCCATTGAAGGCATCAGAAAAACTCTGACTGTTGAAACACACCCTTCTGTCCATTATTGTCCCCTTTGCGGTTTTCGTATGCATTCAAGGGGAATCAAGATCAGGACCATCAACCATCCTGTCCTCTCTGATGGATGCGAGGTAGTCCTCAAACTGAAACAGAGGCGTTGGCGTTGTACTAATCGGGCCTGTTCTTATGAAACTAATGAACACTTCCGTTTTGTAAACAAAGGGCGGCGTAATACCAACACGACCGATATGCTTATTGTTAATTCCTTCCGGGATCTCTCTGTTTCTGCCGCCAGTATTGCACATCGATTTAATGTTTCAGATACTTATGTTTTAGATGTCTTTGACCGTTATGTCAAACTTGATCGGCTTCCCCTTTCCGATATCATCTCCATAGACGAAGTCCATCTGGAACTGGATGAGCGTTGCAAGTATGCTTTGGTCATTCAGGATTTTTATACCGGTGATCCCATCGATCTTTTACGCAGCAGGAGATCCACTATCACGGAACCTTATTTCGCTAACATTCCCAGAAATGAACGAAATAATGTAAAGTACCTCATTTCAGACATGTACAACCCCTATATCCGCTATGTGGAAAAATACTTTCCCAACGCGGTACCTGTCATCGATTCTTTCCATGTCATACAATGGATCACCCATGCAATTGATATGTATATCAAAAAGCTAATCAGGAAATATAAACAACGTGACAGGGAACTTTACCAGGATAAATGGAACCCCACCGAAATGCCTGTATATATACCTGCATCCAGAGAAGTATATCTGCTCCAAAAATACCGCTGGCTCATCCTTGCCAACTATTCCAATATCAAACATTATTCAGAGCCTCTGATGGATAAACACCTGCATCGTTTGATGAACACCTATGATTATGAAGATGCTCTTTTTCATATCGATCCCGAATTACGTGACTTGAGGGACATGAAAGAACTGTATATCCAATTCAATCTGCACAATGAGGGAAAACCAATGGATGCCAGGCTGGAATTGGATGACCTGATAGGCAGATATCTTCAAAGCGGCCATCCCATCTTTATAGATTTTGCAAATCTGCTGATCCGACATCATGATTACATCATCAATTCTTTTGTCATGGTCGAAAAACAAGGTCCTGGTAAAATCTATAACAGCCGCCTTTCCAACGGCCCGATTGAATCACTTAATCGTAAAGTGAAGGATCTGAAACGTCTCGGACGAGGATATAGAAACTTCGAACACTTTCGAAACCGCTTCCTATATGCAACCAGGAATAATCCTGTATTAAATGGTATTTCCGAATACAATCCTGTAACTTATTATGACGAAGACTAAATGATTTCATTGCAAAAATGGACTGACAGATTATTACTTTTCTGCCAGTCCATTAATTATTGTCATGAAAGAGCCCCTAAAGTTCATCCCTAAAAAACCTGGTAGAATCTATAGCCCCTAAAACCAGACCCTAATAAACCTGGTGATTAATCTCTTCCGTCCCCTAAAGCCAGACCCTAATAAACTTTGGGAAACCCTAAAAAACTTTGATTATCCAAAACTTTTGTTCACAAAGTTTTCACGGTGACAGGCACCTTTTGTAGCTATATGTATTTATTCATTTGGTCCCATATAGGTGACTGATACCACCAAGATCGACACCACCAAGGTCAATCTGCAAATGCAGGTCTGTTTAAGATTAACATATCAGCGCCAATTTCCTTTAAGCGTTTTGTTTCTCCTATTTTTTTGATATTATAGTAACATACTTTAAGCCGGAGTTTATGACAGTACTTAATCAAATCACGTTTATCAGTTTTCCTGTGAACATATTTAAAAATCACAAAATCACATTCATATCTTTTCTTAACCATTTTCGCAAACTTTTTCAGAGTACTGATACTCGTCTGTGTAGCAAGCCCACCCTTGGGACATGGAATGGTCCCTTTCATGTTAGATAATACTTTTATGTTACTGGAAACGAAATAAGAATTATTCTGCATTTGTTGTTCTTTAATTATTCTCCGTAGCTTTCTTAAATCGTTTTTTGTAAAATAAGTTCCTCCTCGTACTGCTTTCAAATGGAAATAAACATCAATTTGTTTCTGTTTTGCATATTTTACCATCTCAGAAAAAGTTAAAATATATTGAATTCCATATTTTTTATTCTTAAATGGATATTTCATCCTTGTTTTTGCACTGATTTGACAAATGTTTTTTCTTACTCCGCACAACTTGTGAAGATTATAATCATGGTAGATGAGGTAATCTCCTGAATATGTTTTCCAGATATCACACTCAATCGCTTTATATCCCTTTCTTATTGCCATATCCACCGCTGCATATGATTCCGAAGG
>JBGUIF010000075.1:0-3860 GCA_045112755.1 Anaerobutyricum sp. | reverse complement strand
CAGGGGTCTGGTCAGGGCTCCCTGAAAATGGAGGCAGGGAACCATGAGGTCCGGTTCCTGTAATTGGACCTGGGGCAGTGTGTCATTAGTTTCTTCCTCCTCCATCGGGTCTTTGTAGGAAGAATACTGGAAGAAACTGCTCTGTGCCAGGTCTGTGATCACCATATCCTTCATGGAAAAGTCTCCGGTCACCAGGTCATGATAGGACAGCAGGTCCATGAGCCGGGGCATGCCCAGCAGGTCTTCCTCATTGTGAAGCAGCAGATCGTGCAGGTCCTGATCATCCCTTTGCTGCAGATAAGAGCGGTAAACCCCGATCAGCTCTCCGCCATTGTAGGGATCCTCCCTGTAAATGCCCAGAAAACGCTCCCAGTATTTCTGCCCGCCGTGCCGAAGCCGGTAAAGCTGCTGGAAAGGCCGCAGGATCCGGTAAAGGTCCAGAGAAGGCATTTCCTCGATAGGCAGGTCCAGCTCGTTCAGGAGACTATGGTGTTTCAGGTAGGGGATATCAAAGGACTCCCCATTGAAGGTGACCAGGGTCCAGGCTTCTTTTTTCATTAACTCGGAAAATGCCTGAAGGATCTCCGGCTCACTGAGTCCGTCTTCATTAAACCACTGGACAAAATGTCCACAGTCTCCCTCAGGGTAGACACATCCGATCATGTAGAGGATGGTTCTGTTCCTGTCAAAACCGGTGGTCTCTATATCAAAGAAAAGAGGGAGCAGTCTGTCGGTAAATGTATAATTGTGAATAATTTTATGAATTGTCAGCATAAGAATCTCGTTGGTCTGTGTTCAGTAATCAGCGTCATGGATATATTTTATCATAGGAATAGAAGATATCAAGCAGTTTTAAAGGGGGCATCCAGTACTGGCAAAAGACTTGACGGCAGCCCCCTTTAGGACTTCCTTTTGTTGTCATTGTGTTGAAATTATGGTATGATGTCATAAGATTATCAGACAAAAATAGATCAGTGAAATAGATTACAGGAGCAATAATTTGATTTCATATATAAGAGGTCAGGTCGCCTACATGGACACTGACCGGATTGTTCTGGACCGTGAAGGGATCGGCTGGGGAATCTATACCTCTGCCAAAGTGCTGGGCAGGGTGAGGCAGGGCCAGGAGCTGCTGCTCTACACCTACCTCCATGTGAGGGAGGATGCCCTCCTGCTCTATGGTTTTCCCACCAGGAAAGAACTGGATACCTTCAGGACCCTTCTTGGCATTAACAAAATAGGTCCCAAGGCCGCTCTGGCCTTACTCTCTACCCTGACGGTGGAGGATCTGTATTTTGCGGTGTTCAGTGATGATGAAAAGACCATATGCCGCACCCCCGGGATCGGGCCAAAAATGGCCAAAAAGATGATCCTGGAGCTGAAGGACAGGCTGGACATCTCTGAACTGGAGGCCGGGCTTCCTGCGGAAGCCGGAGATTCGGAGACTGGAGGATCAACGGCCGGCAGCGGCGGGGCGGATATGCGGCAGGAGTCTGCGGCCCTGGCCGTCGAGGCTCTCCTTGCCCTGGGCTATTCCAACTCAGAAGCTTACCGGGCTGTCCGGGATCTGGGAGACATTTCCTCCGTGGACACGGAAACCGTTCTCAGTATGGCTTTGAAACGTCTGCTGTAGGAAGATTTAAAAGGTTTCGGGGTTTTGTATATCTGGGATGGATGTCAGAAAGTTGATATAAAGCAGATTGTGACTGACCATAAAGAGGCACTGAAATGATGGATAGGATTATCAGCACAGAGCTGATGGAAGAAGACCATATCGGGGAGCTCAGCCTTCGGCCCCAGCTCTTGTCTGAGTATATCGGACAGGAGAAAGCCAAAAGGAATCTGAAGATTTTCATTGAGGCGGCAAAGCTCCGGGGAGAGGCCCTGGATCACGTTCTCCTCTACGGACCTCCGGGACTGGGGAAGACCACCCTGGCGGGGATTATAGCCAATGAGATGGACACCCACCTGAAGATTACCTCCGGTCCCGCCATTGAGAAACCGGGGGATATCGCGGCTATTCTGAATGGTCTTCAGGACGGGGATATTCTTTTTATTGACGAGATCCACCGGCTGAACCGGCAGGTGGAGGAGGTCCTCTATCCGGCCATGGAGGATTATGCCATCGATATCATGATTGGTAAAGGATCCACAGCAAAGTCGATCCGGCTGAATCTTCCACATTTTACCCTGGTGGGGGCAACCACCAGGGCCGGGATGCTCACCGCGCCCTTGAGAGACCGTTTTGGGGTGGTCAACCGGCTGGAATTCTACACGGATCAGGAGCTTACGGTTATCGTGGAACGGTCTGCTGACCTTCTGAATGTCGCCATTGACAAAGAAGGAGCCCGGGAGATTGGCCGGAGAAGCCGGGGAACTCCCAGACTGGCAAATCGGATGCTGAAGCGAGTCAGAGATTTTGCCCAGGTGAGATCGGACGGCGTGATCAATGCCGAGATTGCCAGGAAGGCTCTGGACCTTTTGGAAGTGGACAGTCTGGGACTGGATGCCACTGACCGGAATATTTTAGCGACCATGGCCGGCAAGTTTGAGGGAAGACCCGTGGGTCTGGACACCCTCGCGGCATCCATCGGAGAGGATGCCGGCACCATTGAAGATGTAATAGAGCCTTTTCTGCTGCAGAGAGGCCTGATTCAGAGAACGCCGAGGGGAAGAATGATTACGAGAAAGGCCTGCCTGCATCTGGGCCTGGATCTTAATATGTTAACAGAGGGAGGGGACTAGTATGGAAAGCAAAGACAGGTTATCTGTTGTGATTGATGGAAGAGTTTACGTCATATCCGGGGGAAGCAGTGACCACATTCAAAAGATTGCGACATATGTCGATAATAAGATTTCGGAGTTGAAGCGCCAGGGCGGCTACAGCAAGCTGTCACCGGAGTACCGCAGTGTCCTTCTCTCCCTGAATATCGCTGAGGAGCTCTTCAAGATCCGTGAGGAGGCCACAGTCTCCAGTCAGGAGCATAAGGAGCAGGAGGCAGAGATCTACAGGATCCAGCAGGAAATCGTGGATAAGGATATGCGTATAGACACGGCAAACAAGCTGGTGATAGAGTATAAGACCAAGGTCAATGAACTGCAGAAAAGGATTATTGAGCTGGAGACCAGAAACGCTCTTAAGGATTAGTCTGTCCCTGGAAGCCAAAACAGAAACAAAAAAACTCTGCAATAGTGGGGTGATGATATGATAAATCAGCTGAAGCTGCCGGAACTGCTGTCGCCTGCCGGGTCCATTGATCATCTGAAGGCGGCGGTCAATGCCGGGGCAGACGCCGTATATATGGGCGGAGACAGATTTTCTGCCAGGGCCTACGCGCAGAATTTTTCCGGTGACAGGATCCGGGAAGCCTTGCATTATGCCCATTTTTATGACCGGCGGATCTACCTGACGGTCAATACTTTGATGAAAGAAAAAGAGTTGGAGGAGGAACTTTATGACTTCCTTCTCCCCTATGAGGAAGCAGGACTCGATGGAGTTATCGTCCAGGATCTGGGTACTGCTTCTTTTATTCGTTCTGCATTTCCTGACATGGAGATACACGGAAGTACCCAGATGACGATCACGGATGTCCATGGAGCCAGAGCGGCAGCCAGGATGGGGATGACCAGAATCGTCCCCGCCAGGGAACTGTCCTTAAAAGAATTGGCCAAAATCCGTGAACAAAGTGGTCTGGAGGTGGAGGTTTTCATCCACGGGGCCCTTTGCTACTGTTATTCAGGTCAATGTCTCTTCAGCAGCCTCTATGGGGGAAGGAGCGGCAACCGGGGAAGGTGCGCCCAGCCCTGCCGTCTGCCCTACCGCCTGCACCGACCCAGTCAGGGAGAGTACGGCAGCGTCC
>JBGUIF010000074.1:0-9793 GCA_045112755.1 Anaerobutyricum sp. | reverse complement strand
GGAGCGGCAACCGGGGAAGGTGCGCCCAGCCCTGCCGTCTGCCCTACCGCCTGCACCGACCCAGTCAGGGAGAGTACGGCAGCGTCCGGGATATCTCCGGAGGAGCAGACTCCGGGGGCTCAGTTTCCGGAAGAGACGTTTCTGGAAGAGCAGTGTCCGGAAAAGCAGAGAGATACCTTCTGAGTCCCAAGGACCTCAGTGCTATAGACCTGCTTCCGGAGCTTTGCAGTGTGCCTGTGGACTCCCTCAAGATTGAGGGCAGGATGAAAAATGTGGACTATGTGGCCGGTGTCACGGCCATTTACAGAAAATACCTGGATCGGATCAGGGATGTATTCCTGGAGACCGGAAAGATGCCTGCATCCTGGCGGGTGGAGGACGAGGATCGGGGAAACCTGCAGGACCTCTACAGCCGGGGCGACTTTACGGACGGTTATTTTAAGCGGCATAACGGCCGGGAGATGATGTCCATGAGGAACCCTAAGAATACCGGAAGACTGATGGGACATGTGGTGGGCCGGAAAAAGAACCGGCTGAGCATCGCTTTTTCTGTGGAGCCCCAGTCCCAGGATATCCTGGTGATTCCCTTAGGAGGAGAGGACCAGGAAGAGGTGGTTCTTACTGTACCTTCAGAGCTGAAACTGGCCAGGAAGGGAAAGACCCTTGTGGGGGAGCTGAATGCACCGGCTGCGGCCAGAGTCAGGCCTGGCCTGGAAGTCTACCGCCGCAGAAAAGAAGCCCTGACAAAGCAGATCCAGGCTTCCTACGCCGGGCAGGGTCCGAAACTCCCGCTCCAGGCCCGGCTTCAGCTTAAGAAGGGCACAGCTGCTGGACTGGAACTGATATACATCGATAAAGACAGCAGTCACCGGGTCTTCGTTCAGGGGGACCCGGTCCAGGAGGCTGCTGCCAGACCTTTGATGGAGGCGGATGTGATCAAACAGATCAGGAAGACCGGTACGACTTCTTTTCTGATTGATTCCATAGACCTGGAGATGGATGAAAACATTTTCCTGCCGGTTTCCGCCATCAAAACCATGAGAAGAGAGGCCTGTGACCAGATGCAGGCTCTGTTGGAGAACAGAAAAGACCGGCTCCTGCCAGGAAGAGACCGGGAGTCAAAGGCCGTAGAAGAGAATTGGGAATCAAGGACTGAGGAAGAGACCCGGCAGTCAAAGGCCGTAGAAAGGAATTGGGAATCAAGGATTGAGGAAGAGACCCGGCAGTCAAAGGTCATGGAAGAAGACAAGACTGGGGAGACCGGGGAAGGTAAGAGCCGGAAAACGTCGGGACTGGAAAAAAGAGACCACTGGGGATATAATAAGTCTGACTATGCTGAAGTTTCTGCCGGGAGTCTGACAAAAGAGGAAGCCATTCGGGCTGTCTCCTGCGGGGCGCCCGGGCTCTATGTTACCGTATATTCGGAAGAGATGGCAGACTTGTGCGCCAGGGACGGGAATATCAGCGGACTCTGCCTCCCGATGGATTTCTTTGAATTTGAGGAAATGACCCGGCTGGCAGCCCTGTGCGGCCGCGCTCAGAAAGAGCTCTGCCTGATCCTGCCCAGGATCTTTCGTGAAAACGAGGATCTGATTCTTCGCCTGCTGAAGGAGATTGCCTGGAATGCTGTCTATATCCAGGGGCTCGGCCAGGCCCAGTTGATTGATGAAATGATACAGTCGCTGGATGAAGAAAAGGATTTAGAAAAGGATAAAGATATCTCCATCGACAGTGGAGGCCAGGCCTGCAAAGAATCTGTCTGCTGGCTGACTGCGGCGTCTTTCTATCAGTGGAACCACCGTTCCACAGACCAGATCAGGAACCTTTACCCCTGGATTAATGGGGGAGAATTTCCTGTGGAGCTGACACAGACAGAGATTGTGGAAAGTGGATTGCTGCGGGGCTGTCAGGAGAAGGAACTCATGATTTATGGAAGGATTCCTGTCATGGTTTCCGCTCAGTGCCTGAAGAAGTCCCGGGGTCTCTGTGATCACCGCCGGGAACTGCTTTACCTGGAAGACAGGAAAGGTAGGAAGCTGCCAGTGACTACCCACTGCAGGGACTGTATCAATCAGATCTGGCAGGACAAGCCCAGGGACCTGATCGGGAGGAGCCTGCCGGCTGCCAGGGAAGGAATCAGCCGCCTGCGGATGGATCTTCTTGATTTCCATCCAGGGGATTATCATCAGCTTATGGAGAGATATCTTCGCTGGAAGAAGAGCGGATATGGGGAGCTCTGAGTGAATCACCCTGTTTTAAAAGAGGATGGATACGGGATCCTCTGGTTAAATCACCCGTTTTAAAGGAGGATGTTGATTATGCCGAATCTGGATAATATTCCAAATTTGGATTTTATGTCAGAATTGCCGGATTTAAGTTTTATCTCGGCAGCTTCCAATTACATTATCGTGATCATGTGTGTGATTTATGCATTTTCCAGTTTTGCGGTCTTCCTGCCTTCCTCGCGAAAAAGGCAGGTAAAAAGGATGGACAGGCAGGAGTTGTTCATGTTTATTTTCCATTTTATCTGCTATGGCGTTCTGCTGCTGCAGACCAAGCAGTTTGTGGTCATCCTGCTCTACCTGGCCCAGGCCGTCTTTTTTAAAATGCTGATTTTCATTTACCAGCATGTGTATCCGGAGTGCTCACGGATCATGATGAATCATATCTGTTTCCTGCTGCTGATTGGCTTTGTCATGCTCACCAGGCTATCCCTGGAAAAGGCAATCAAACAGTTTGGTATCGTGATGGTGGCCAGCCTGGTTGCCCTGGTGATTCCAATCTTTGTGGAAAAAGCCTACTGGCTGAAAAAGCTGCGCTGGTTCTACGGCCTTGCAGGACTGCTGCTCCTGGCGACGGTTTTTGTCATAGGTACCACCAAGAACGGGTCCACCAACTGGATCAGTCTGGGTGGATTTGCCTTTCAGCCCTCAGAATTCGTGAAGATTTCCTATGTCTTCTTTATTGCAGCCATGCTGGAGAGGGCCAGGAGTTTTAAACAGATTTTTATCACGGCAGCCTTCTGCGGCGGCCATGTCCTGGTTCTGATTATGGAGAGGGATTTAGGCGGTGCTCTTCTTTATTTCGTTGTTTTTGTCTTTATGTGCTACGTTTCCACGGGAAGAATGGTCTATCTTTTGGGAGGAGCGGGTGCCGGAGCAGTGGCTGCCAGAGTTGCCTACGAACTTTTCGGCCATGTGAGGACCAGGTTTATCGCCTGGATTGATCCCTGGTCCGTGATTGACCAGCAGGGCTACCAGATTGCCCAGTCCCTTTTTGCCATCGGCACTGGAGGATGGTTCGGTCTCGGACTGGCCCACGGAAGGCCGGGGGACATACCAGTGGTGGAAAGTGATTTCATTTTCTCTGCCATTGCCGAGGAGTTTGGCGTCTTTTTTGCCATCTGTCTGATTCTGATTTATCTGAGTGTTTTTCTGCATTTTATCACCATCGCGACGGATTCAGAGGACCGCTTTTATAAGCTTCTTGCCTACGGCTTTTCCATTACTTTTATTTTCCAGGTTTTCTTGTCTGTCGGAGGCGTGACCAAGTTTATCCCGTCCACAGGAGTGACCCTGCCGTTGATCAGTTACGGAGGAAGCTCTGTGGTCAGCACCTTGATGATTTTTGCCATTATGCAGGGTATTTTTGTCCTGACTTATAGAATCGATGACCAGGAAGAAGGTGAGGAATATGTCGAAAGACCAGCAGAAGCTGCAGATTCCGGATATCAGCCGGAAAAAGCGGCCAGGGGATTCCTTCGTCGAAACAGATGATCCAAGAGGATCTGACAGATATGACGGCCGGGATGATCAGGAGGACATGTCGGCGGAAGCGGGTCAGGACAGCCATGAACCGGAGGTCAAACCTCTTCCTCCCAAGGAGAAGAGGGAGAATCTGTTTACGCCAAAACGAGGTCGTCGACTCCGGATCAACCGCTATATCTTCTTTACCTGCATGGTGACCTTTTGCTTTTTTGGCTTTTTGATTGCCTACCTGGTAAAGTTCACCGTGGTGGACAGCCCCGGATTGATCGTCAATCCCTACAATAAGAGGAATAGTCAGCTGGACAGCCGTAATATCCGCGGCTCGATCAACAGTGCCGACGGCATGATTCTGGCCTACACCGATGTGGATGAGGATGGCAACGAGACCAGAGTTTACGAGAAGGGGGAGCTTTTCTCCCATGTTCTGGGCTATTGTTCGGACCAGCATGGCAAGTCCGGCCTGGAGGCAGCCTGTAATTTTTCCCTGCTTACGTCCCACCAGAGTATCGTCAGCCAGATTAAAAATGACCTGAAGGGAAAGAAGAATAATGGGGATTCTGTGGTGACCACTCTGGATTACCGGCTTCAGTCTGCCGCTTATCAGGCTCTGGAGGATTATGTGGGAGACAGCGGCAAGGGGACGATTGTAGCCATTGAGCCCAAAACGGGCAAGGTGCGGGCCATGGTTTCCATGCCGGATTTCGACCCCAATGAGATCGACGACTACTGGGACAGCTTTCATGAGGAAGACAGGAAGGGAGATGCATCGCCCCTGATGAATCGTGCTATATCAGGTCTCTATCCTCCCGGCTCTACCTATAAGGTGCTGACAGCCCTCGAGTACATGGATGAAAATCCGGTTACCTACCAGGATTTTTCCTATAACTGTAAGGGAGAGACCGTGGTTAACAGTGTAAGAATTCACTGCTACAAGGAGACGGAACACGGTAAAGAGAGTCTGGCAGAAGCATTTGCCAATTCCTGCAATACTGCCTTCGTGACTCTGGCGGCCCATTTTAATAAGGCAAAGTTCGCGGCCCTCAACAAACGTTTTCTTTTTAACACTAAGATTGATTTTGACCTGAGCGTCAGCAAGAGCCTTTTCCATCTGAACGCCAAATCGGCGGACAGTGAACTTCCCCAGACAGTGATTGGTCAGGGGGACACCCTCATGACCCCTTTCCACAACGCCTTGATTATGTGTGCTGTGGCCAATGATGGCATACTGATGAAGCCTCATCTGGTGGATCATATCGTCACTTACGGTGATGATGAGAATCAGAGGACTGTGAGCAGTGAGAAAATCAAAGCTTCAGGAAGACTGGCTCCGGAAGCTTCTGCCGAAGTTCTGCAGAAAATGCTCCGCAAGGTGGTGAAAGAGGGAACGGGAACCTGTCTGGATACTGATGAATATGAAGTGGCCGGAAAGACAGGCAGTGCTGAAAACTCCAAGGATAATGCCCACTCCTGGTTTGTGGGATATTCCGGCGGACAGGACCCCGACCTGGTGGTCTGTGTCCTCATAGAAAATGTTGGCAGCGGCAGCGCTTACGCAGCCCCTGCGGCAAAAGAAGTCTTTGATTGTTACTATGAGTATGAGATGGACGATGTTTACAAATCCGGAAGAGAGTGAGCTGTATTACCGGAAGAGAGTGAGTTGTATTGCCGGAAATGACTAAGCTGGTTTGCCGGATGAGATTGAAGCGGATCAGAATTAAAAATATGAAAATAGCCGCAGGCCTGTTCCTGCGGCTATTTCGTCCTTATGATAGGTGATTAAATTCCTATAGCAGTGTGAAACTTTTACTGTTCCACAGATTTGCCCTTCTCAGTTCATGATATTCCTGATAGGCATCCTCGAGAATCTGCTTCTCATTGGGAAAACGTAAAAGATGGTAGGCTTCATGGAACTTATAGTATCCGGAATCTACGAAATATTCTTCCTTCTGAGGCTTTGAGTAATAACTGTCCGCCATCATAAGATACCAGTGCACATCTTTCTCCACAGTGTTGTGAACCGTCTTGAAGCTGTACTGACTTTTCCCGACATATTTCATGATTTTAGCGCTGACTCCGGTCTCTTCTTTGACCTCCCGGAGCGCCGTGTCTTTGTAGTCCTCTCCTTCCTCTACAGTTCCTTTTGGAAGAACCCAGCCATCATATCTTTTACGATAATTCTTGTACAAAAGCAGGATCTTCCCACGAAAAATAACCACACCACCGCAACTTGTCGCCTTGATCATACTTTGCTCCTCTCATGCAGACAATCCTGGTGTGCTAAACTTGATAACAGTATAGCAGACATTTTCCCCTATTTCAAGTGAAGTTCAAGGTGCCTGTTCAAGGTGCCTGTCACCTTATACAGACATATGCATGAAAGCATTTGTATCTAAAAGGTGCCTGGCACCCTATAGGACATTTTGCTTACACGCAAATGCATGCATAGGGTGCCAGGCACTTTATTTCCTTATTCGATTAAGCGTTGGTTTTGGTGGTGCCTCCCAGAAAATCAGGAAGAGATTTTCCTTCTTTTTTCCACTTGTAGTATTCAGCGGTAGCTGCAAACATGACATCACCGGAAGAGTTGAGGGCGGTCTCCAGAGAATCCTGGATGACGCCAATGATAAAGCCAACGCCCACAACCTGCATGGCTACATCGTTGGAGATGCCGAAGAGAGAGCAGGCCATGGGGATCAGAAGAAGAGATCCTCCAGCGACCCCTGAAGCACCGCAGGCACCTAGGGTTGCGATGATGCTGAGGAAGAGGGCAGTGCCAATGGGAACCTGGATTCCCATAGTGTTGGCAGCCGCCAGGGTCATAATCGTGATGGTGATGGCGGCTCCATCCATGTTGATGGTTGCCCCCAGGGGAATCGATACAGAGTACATATCCGCATCTAGACCAAGATTCTCACAGAGCTGCATATTCATGGGAATATTCGCTGCCGAACTCCTGGTGAAAAAGGCAGTCAGACCGCTTCCTTTCAGGCAGCGCCAAACCAGCGGATAGGGATTGCATTTGAGAGAGACAGCAATCACCAGCGGATCAATAATCAGAGATACAAAAAGCATACAGCACACCAGGAGTAGGACCAGCTTGCCATAACCCACAAAAATCTCCATACCATTGGAACCCACGGTATTATAGACAAGCCCCAGGATACCGAAGGGAGCCATATTGATGATCCAGCGCACCACCTGGGAAGTACCGTCAGCCAGATCAAGAAGCATATTCTTGGTTTCATCAGAGGCAATGGTTTTAAGAGACATTCCAAACACCACTGCCCAGAAAAGAATACCCATATATTTTCCCTCAAGCAGGGAAGAGAGTGGATTGGCAATCATAGAGGTCAGCAGATTGGTGAGGACTTCCCCGATTCCTGTCGGTGCCGTTTCCTTCACCGCATCAGCCGTCAGTGCGATGGTCTGGGGAAACATATAGCTGAAGATGACTGCGATAAAAGCAGCCAGAAATGTGGTGAGCATATAGAAGAAAATTACCATGGCAAATCGACTGTCCAGCTTACTGTTGCCCTGGGCAAGGGTACTGGTTACCAGAATAAAAACCAGCAGCGGCGCAATAGCTTTAAGAGAACCCACGAAGAGATTACCCAGAAGAATAATAAATCCATGGCCTGGGATAATAAGTGCCAGGATGACTCCAACAACGATTCCTGTCAGAATCCGCAGAATCAGGCTGGTCTCATTATACTTTTAACTAGTGATTTCAATGCTGTAAATTTTTCCATACTTACCTCCTGGATTTATAATTAAGTCGCCAAGTAAGCATATCATTTACATCGATTTTTTTCAAGGTGTTTATGGTGCCTGTTTATGGTGCCTTGTTTATGGTGCCTGTTTATGGTGCCTGGCACCCTGCAGAATCATATGCATAAATGCAAATCACCCCATAGGGTGCCTGACACCTTATGAGCGGATACCTTATGAGCGTGACATCCTATGGGCATTGCATGATTTCTGTATCTATGAGATTATGTAAGCAGACAAGAAAGACAGGCACAAAAGCAGGAGTTGAGTAGCAAAAGATGCATGATAGGAAAGCAGTGGCTTTTTATAATCAGAATGGTGGTGAAAGAAAATGAAGATCGCATGGTTCTGCATTCCGGCATACGGGCATACAAATCCCACACTCAGGGTCGTAAAGGAACTGACTGATGCCGGTCATCAGGTCTATTATTTTTCCTTTGAAATGTTTCGGGAACAGATTGAGCAGGTAGGAGCTGATTTTATCCCCTGCGATGGATTTGATTTTGATATGGAAGACAAAGAAAATGCTGACCGGGTGGGAAAGGATAAGGTATTCGCGACTGAACTGCTTGTGTCTTCCACCCTCGCCCTTGACGAAATGACAACAGAAATGATCGGGAAGATAAAGCCAGATGTCATCGTTTCAGATTCGGTCGCTTTCTGGGGCAAGCTGGTGGCGATGAAGCACGGGATTCCCTATGTTTCATCCACGACAACCTTCGCCTTTAACAAGTATTCGGCAAAGTACATGAAAGAAACTCCCTGGGATATCGCGAAAATGCTTCTGACCATGCCCCGGATCAATAAACAGATCAAACGGCTGAGGGATAAGGGCTACCCTGTAAAAGGGCTGCTGGAAATCGTTCAGAACGACAATGAAACGAATACCATTGTGTACACATCAAAATATTTCCAGCCCTGCTCAGAGACTTTTTCAGAACGGTACCATTTCATTGGCCCATCCATCAGGCCTATCACGGATCCCGTTCCAAAGACTGCAGAGAAAACCATATACATTTCTATGGGGACTGTGAATCAGAATAAAGAATTTTATCGCAGCTGCATCCACGCATTGGGGAAAACGGACTGGCAGGTCATCATTTCCATGGGAACCAATACAGAGCACTTTGATCATCTGCCTGACAATATACAGATCCATGAATCAGTGGATCAGATGGCGGTGCTGTCGATTGCCGATGCATTTATCACCCACTGTGGCATGAATTCGGCTTCTGAAGGACTGTATTTCCAGGTTCCCCTGGTGCTGTTTCCTCAGACCCTTGAGCAGGGTGCGGTGGCAAAGAGAGTGGAGGAACTTGGTGCCGGAGTGCGTCTGAAATCCATTTCTGAAGAAGATATTATGCAGGCAGTAAAGCGGGTTCTGTTCGATCCTGCCTACAAAGCCGGCGCAATAAAAATTTCTGAAAGTTTCCACGCCTGCGGCGGTCCCAGGGAAGCCCGCATATTTTTGGAAGAAATCAAATAAAAGGTGTCTGAAAGGTGCCTGACACCCTACGGATACATTTGCATTAATGCATATATACCTACAGGGTGCCTGTCACCCTACGGGAACACATGCATTAATGCATATATACCCATAGGGTGACAGGCACCCCTTTATTGCACCTCTTTATTATATCAGAAAATCCAAGGCAATTTGCGCGAGGACAGCAGTGCCTTCCCAGAGGACATCTTCATCGATGTTAAATCGGCAGGTGTGATGATCAAGATTCGTACCTTTTTCCGGATTTGAAGAGCTGAGAAAGAGAAAGGCGCCGGGGATCTCTTCGAGATAGCAAGAAAAATCCTCACTGCCCATGAGGGGGTGTTTCATCTTTGTGAGCACTTTCTCTCTGCCAATAACTTCCGCGGCGGAGTCTGCGGCAAATGCAGCCATACCAGCATCATTGATCAGCGGTTGAAGACCCCACTTCATTTCAAAGGCGATATCTCCGCCAAATGCTTGTGCGCAGCCCCTGGAGACTTCCTCAATCCTGCGGGCAAATTTTTTGCGGGTCTCCTCGTCAAATGCCCGGGTCGTGCCTTCAATTTGAACCGTGTCCGGGATGACATTATCATAACTTCCGCCGCGGATCATTCCAATAGAAATGACCGCCGGTTTATACCCGCTGATCTCCCTGGAGGTGATCCCTTCCAGGCCGAGAATAACATGCGCTGCGATATTTATCGGATCAATGCCATTTTCAGGGGTCGCTCCATGGCATCCTTTTCCCAGAACAGTGATGGCAAACCGGTCG
>JBGUIF010000073.1:0-7692 GCA_045112755.1 Anaerobutyricum sp. | reverse complement strand
GATGAGAATAAAGTAATCCGTCACTTTTCCATCGATTCCCGGACCGGGGATGAGGACAGCATTTTTGTACCCATCATCGGGGAGCGGGTGGACGCCCACCGCTTTATCGAGGGAGCTCTGGCCATCAACGGAGCCACCTTTACCTCCGAGCATGACAGCCCTCTCCCAGGGCCGGCAGGCCAGAAGCCATGGATTCGGGTTGATGATACCGTGGACGCTATGCAGAAGGTCGGGACCTGGTATCGGAACCGGATGGACCTGCCCCTGGTGGCAGTTACCGGCAGTGTGGGAAAGACCACAACCCGGGAGATGATCAGCACAGTGCTGGCCTCCCAGAAAAAGGTATTCCAGACCAGGGGTAATCAGAACAGTCAGATCGGCGTTCCCCTGACCCTCTCCCAGATCAGCGGGGAGGATGAGATTGCTGTCCTGGAGATCGGTATGAGTGAGCGGGGACAGATTGAGAAACTGACCACCATGATCCGGCCAAATATCGCCGTGGTAACACTCATCGGAGTCAGTCATATCGCCCAGCTGAAATCCCAGGAAAATATCTGTCTGGAAAAGATGGATATCGTTAAGGGGCTGCAGGAAGGAGGCCAGGTATTTCTGAACGGAGATGATCCTTTTCTGGCCCCTTACAAAGGAAATCTTGACTATCCTGTATGGCTTTACGGCCTGGGAGAAAACTGCGATTACAGGGCGGAAAACATCCATGTGAAAAAGGGAAAAACCTTCTTTGATTTTGTCTGTGAGGGGAAGAAGATTCCTGTGACAC
Source organism: Anaerobutyricum sp. (assembly GCA_045112755.1). Classification (GTDB taxonomy): domain Bacteria; phylum Bacillota; class Clostridia; order Lachnospirales; family Lachnospiraceae; genus Anaerobutyricum. Next base: position 6,914 of record JBGUIF010000073.1, on the reverse strand, counting down.
TGGCGTCTCTGGGAGATCATAATGTCCGCAATGCCCTGGCAGGGCTTGGAATCGCCCACCGTCTGGGACTGGATATGAAGAAGGCAGCCGAGGCTCTGGAAGGTTTTCATGGACAGCGGCTTAAGATTCTCTCCACAGAATACTGTACCCTGATTGATGATACTTACAATGCCAGCCCTGACTCCATGAAAGCCAGCGCCAGGGTGCTTTCCGCCATGGAGGATGTCAGGGGCAGAAGAGTGGCCGGCCTTGCCGACATGCTGGAACTGGGTGAAAAGGAAAAAGAGTACCACTATGAAGTGGGCTGCTTTCTCGCCGGACTTAACCTGGATGAGGTTGTCCTTTTTGGAGACCTTTCCAGGGAAATCGAAAGAGGAATCAGGGACCATGCAAAGGACGACATTCCTGTACGGCATTTTGAGGACCGCGAGACCATGAAAGCGTATCTTATGAAAAGCCTTTCCCCGGAGGACGTCCTGCTGCTTAAGGGATCCAATGGTATGAGACTGAGCGGGATCGTCAAAGAACTGATTGGAGAATAACCGGCAAATGGAGATGAAATATGGAACAACAGACATACAATGGAAACAGCATAGATATTCTTGAGGGTCTCGAAGCAGTCAGGATGCGCCCCGGCATGTACATAGGTTCAGTGTCCACCAGGGGCCTCAACCATCTGATTTATGAGATCGTGGATAATTCTGTCGATGAACATCTTGCCGGTTTCTGTGATGAGATTACAGTGATTCTGGGCGAGGACGGGACTGCCACTGTCCGGGACAACGGCAGGGGTATTCCGGTGGGGATCAATGAAAAGACCGGCTTGCCCGGCGTAGAGGTGGTTTTTACCATGCTCCATGCCGGCGGCAAGTTTGGCGGGAATGACTATAAGATCTCCGGCGGCCTGCACGGGGTAGGTGCCTCTGTGGTAAATGCTCTTTCCGTGTGGCTGGAAGTCAGAGTTCAGTCTGATGGGAAGGTCTATGAGCAGATGTTTGAGAAGGGGAAGGCCGTGGCGCCCCTGGAAGTCATAGGCAGCTGTAAAAAGTCAGACACCGGGACATCGGTGACTTTTCTCCCCGACGGAGAGATTTTTGACAAGACTTATTTCAAGGCAGAGTCCATCAAGAGCCGGCTCCATGAGACAGCCTACCTGAACCCGGGGCTCAATATTCATTTTGAGAATCACCGGCCCGGTGAGGAGGAGGAAGTCCTTTTTCATGAGCCTGACGGACTTGAAGCTTATGTCAAAGATTTGAATAAAGGAAAGCAGACTGTGGGAGACCTGGTCTATTTTCATAAAAAGGTGGATGATATCGATGTGGAGGCAGCCTACCAGTTTGTGGATGAATTTCAGGAGACCATCCTGGGTTTCTGCAATAATATCTGTACCATGGAGGGCGGTACCCACATCACCGGATTCAAGACCAAGTATACCCAGGTTATGAATCAGTATGCCCGGGAGATCGGCGTCCTCAAAGAGAAAGACAAAAATTTTACGGGAGCGGATGTGCGCAACGGTATGACCGCCGTCCTCTCCATCAAACATAAAGAGCCCCGTTTTGAGGGACAGACCAAGACGAAACTGGATAACCCCGACGCCGGCAAGGCAGTCAGCGAGGTGATGGGGGAGGAGCTGGTTCTCTACTATGACCGGAATTTAGAAGACCTGAAGAAGGTTTTATCCTGCGCGGAGAAATCCGCCAAAATCCGGAAGGCCGAGGAGAAAGCCAGGACCAACCTGATCTCCAAATCGAAGTTTTCCATTGACAGCAATGGAAAGCTGGCCAGCTGCGAGAGCAGGAAGCCGGAGGAATGTGAGGTCTTCATCGTGGAAGGAGACTCCGCCGGCGGTTCTGCCAAGACAGCCCGCAACCGGCGGACCCAGGCCATCCTGCCCATCCGGGGCAAGATCCTCAACGTGGAGAAGGCCTCCATGGATAAGGTCCTGGCCAATGCCGAGATTAAGACCATGATCCATACCTTTGGCTGCGGTTTTTCTGAGGGATATGGCAATGATTTTGATATATCAAAGCTTCGTTACCACAAGATTGTCATCATGACAGATGCGGACGTGGACGGAGCCCATATTGCTACCCTGCTACTGACATTTTTCTACCGTTTTATGCCGGACCTGATTCATCAGGGTCACATTTTCCTGGCTACACCGCCCCTCTATAAAGCAATTCCCAAAAAGGGAAAGGAGGAGTACCTTTACGATGACAGAGCCCTGGAAAAGTACCGGAAAAAACACAAGGGGCCTTTTACCCTGCAGCGTTTTAAAGGCCTCGGCGAAATGGATGCAGAACAGCTTTGGGAGACAACCCTGAATCCGGAGACCCGGGTTCTGAAGCAGGTGGAGATTGAGGATGGCCGGCTGGCCTCGGAGGTCACTTCCATGCTGATGGGAAGCCAGGTGCCCCCCCGGAGGGAATTCATCCATGCCCATGCCCGGGATGCAGATATCGACTTATAGTGAATGCTGAATTTTGATCGGAGAAAACAGATATTATGGCAGAACAGATAATAAAAAGTGAATTTTCTGAGTTGATGCAGAAGTCCTACATTGATTATGCCATGAGCGTTATATGCCAGCGTGCTCTGCCGGATGTCCGTGACGGCCTGAAGCCGGTGCAGAGACGGGTTTTGTACGCCATGCAGGAACTGGGTTTATCAGCGGAGAGATCCCATAGAAAATGTGCCCGTATTGTAGGGGATACTATGGGTAAATATCATCCTCACGGAGACAGCTCTATCTATGATGCCCTGGTGGTCATGGAGCAGGAGTTCAAAAAAGGTATGCCCCTGGTGGATGGTCATGGGAACTTCGGATCCATCGAGGGAGACGGGGCTGCAGCCATGCGTTACACTGAGGCCAAACTGCAGAAGTTTACCCAGGATGTCTACCTGAAGGACATGGATAAAAATGTGGTGGATTTCCAGCCCAATTTTGATGAGACAGAGCAGGAGCCGGTGGTATTGCCGGTGAGAATTCCCAATCTTCTGGTCAACGGCGCAGAGGGCATTGCGGTAGGTATGGTGACCAATATTCCTCCCCACAACCTGGGGGAAGTGATTGACGGGACCATCGCCTATGTGGACAATCCAGAAATCAGCACCGACCAGCTGATGCAGCATGTACAGGGACCTGACTTTCCCACCGGAGGCATCGTGGTAAACCAGAAGGACCTTCTGGAAATCTATGAGACCGGCAGCGGTAAGATTAAACTTCGGGGCAGGCTGGTGTTCGAACAGGCAAAAAAAAGATCTATGAGGGACAAGCTGGTCATCACGGAGATTCCATATACCATGATTGGCAGCGGGATATCCAGGTTCATCTCCGATGTGGTGGGCCTGATTGAGAATAAGACCATCACGGATGTGGTGGATATCTCCAATGAATCCTCCAAGGAGGGAATCCGGATTGTCCTGGAACTGCGCAAAAATGCAGACGTGGACCGGCTTAAAAATATTCTTTATCAGAAGACCAAACTGGAAGATACCTTCGGTGTCAATATGCTGGCCATCTCGGAGGGAAGGCCGGAACTGCTGGGACTCAGGGATATTCTGCGGCTCCACACAGAGTTTCATTTTGAGATCCTCCGCAGAAAATATGAGACCCTGCTGCAGAAGGAACTGGAGCAAAAGGAGATCAAAGAAGGGCTGATCCAGGCCTGTGATATCATCGACCTTATCATAGAGATTTTACGGGGAAGCAGCAACCTCAAAGAAGCCAGGGCCTGTCTGATTCACGGAGAAACAGGAAAAATAAACTTTAAGACCAAAAAATCAAAGACGCAGGCTTCTAAACTTCGCTTTACCGAAAAGCAGGCCACAGCCATCCTGGAGATGAGACTCTACCGGCTGATTGGTCTTGAGATTCTGGCACTCCAGGAAGAGTACGCCCAGATACTCAGGAAAATCAGTGAGTATGAGGATATCCTTCACAATCCGGCCTCCATGCGCAGGACTCTGAAACAGGATCTTTTGAAGATTAAAAAAGAGTATGGGTTTGAGAGGAAGACAAGCCTGGAAAATGCCAGAGCGGCAGTGGTTAAGGCCGTTCCTGTAGAAGAGAAGGAAGTCGTCCTGGTGATGGACCGGTTCGGTTATGCCAAGATCGTGGATGCTTCCACCATCGAAAGAAACCGGGAGGCGGCCGAGAAAGATTACCGATGGCTGATTCCCTGTCTCAATGTGGGGAAGGTCTGCCTTTTTACTGACACAGGCACCATGCACCAGATTAAGGTGCAGGATATTCCTGCGGGAAGACTTAGGGATAAGGGGATTCCTTTGGATAATGTCAGCAATTTTGACAGCAGATCAGAGCAGCTTCTGCTGATTACGGCAGAGGAGAACCTGAAAGATGGTCTTCTTTTGTTTGTCACCGCCGGCGGCATGGTGAAATTTGTGGAGGGCAGCGAGTTTATTGTCCAGAAAAAAACCGTGGCGGCCACAAAATTGAATGAGGGGGACCGGCTGGCTTCCATCCGGCTTTTTGTCAGAGAAGGGGATTCGGGAAAAGATGCTCCAGACGGATACCTGGTGCTCCAGAGCCAGGAAGGGTATTTCCTTCGATTTGCACTTTCCGAGATTTCAAAGAAGAAGAAGGGGGCCCTCGGTATGGCCGGTATGAATCTGGCTGATGAAGATACGATAAAAGCAGTTTATCTCTATGGGGGAGCCCACAGTGACGGGGACTCCATCATGTATAAGGACAAGGAACTGGCCTTTGGAAGGCTGAAGATCAACCGGAGGAATGCTAAAGGAAGTAAGATCCGCCGCTAAGGCGAACAAAGGGGCTGCCGCATTAAAGCGGAGCCCCATTAACAAAAAAGGCAGGGATCCCCATGTCCTGTGTTGTGTCAGTTGCTGGCATCTGTGCGTCTGATGACGGACTGAAGATCAGTCCGTCCCAGAACGGACAGACACCAGCAAACGACAAACACACTGGACATGGGGATTCTTGCCTTTATCTCTGGTTTCTGATTCGCTTTAATACGACAGCCTCCTGCCGTAACAAACTAAGGGAACTGTAAGTTCCTTTTTTTATTCATAGATGATGACCGGGAAACCGGTGGTCACATACTGATAGAGGGTCTCCGCTGTCTCATAGGGGCAGTTGACGCAGCCGTGGGAGCCGTTTCTCTTGTAGATATTCCCGCCAAATTCATTCCGCCATGGGGCGTCGTGCATTCCCTGGTTTCCGTTGAATGGCATCCAGAAACTTACATCGGAGGAATAGGATCCGCCGCCGGCATTGGGACCGGTAAGGGTTGCCGGACTCTGCTTATAGGTGACGCCATAGATTCCCGGAGTGGTGCCGGCTTTCTTTCTGGGATTGCCCGTGACCACAGAGGAACTCATGATGCACTGGCCATTGTCGTAGAGCCAAAGTTCCTGATTGGAAATACTGATCTCCACATAGGAACCGCCGATATCGTCGGTCTCTGATTCACGGCACATGGCCCTGTACTCATAGACGGGTTCCCTGTTCTCTGTCTTTCCTTCTTTAATATCTTTAAGAAGGGCCGCTTTTTCTTTTTCAAAATTGATTTTCCAGCCGTAATCTCCGTCGGTGATTCGGATCTCATCTCCGCCTGAGGTGGTGAAAATGTGAGCATTTCCCATGGTATTGTAGGTCTTGCAGAGTTTGTCCACATAGTCACCCACTTTGCTCTTGTCAATACTCACCTTGAACGTATCGGAAATAACAATCCAGTCCTTGGTGGTCTGGTAGTCAACTGTCTCCAGCTTATAATCGAAATCATAAGTCAGGACGCCGGACGTATATTTTTTTGCCAGGGCCAGGGCCTTCTGTACTGCTGCATCCTTGGCATAATAAACAGGCAGCTCGTAGAGGTTCAGGTCCTCCAGGTTGATGTTGGTGACACCATTGGTCAGAGCATCACAGACAACCTTGTATAGTTCAACCTGTTTTACCTTGTTGCCGAGAACCTCGGGAACGATCTCAAACTGATCCCTCCCTGGCTGAATATAGGCATTTGCCGGGGGAGTGACATTTGCTTCGATGAAACAGTCGAGATTGCGGATGGCCTGACGAAGAAGCCCATCGTCATAACTCACGGTAAGTGTTACATCATCGTTATCCTTGCCGGTCAGGTTCAGGAACCATAACCAGGGATTCTGCGATGCCTGCAGATCTTTGATCTGGCTTCCCACATCTATGACGGTGCCTACGGCTCTGGCGTCGATATATTCCGTCCTCTCCTTCTCAACCACAGAGATTCGATGTGAAGTGAAGTCCTCGGTGAAAACCTTTTCAGCCTGGGGAACTGTCATCTCTCCGATGTGGGTTCCGTTGATTGTGGCATTATGATAAAAGTGGGTGCGGTAAAAATAGACGCCTGCTGCGTAAGCAGCAACTCCAGAAAGGACCAGGAGACCCACGATGATTTTCCATACACGATTCTTCTTCTTTTTCTTCTTTTTAGGCGGGGCTGCAGACGGTTCAGGTGCCGGGGCAGGGTCCGGGGAATAGTTCCCGGCAGCAGTGTCAGCGGAAGAACCGAGATCAGCGGAAGAACCGGCATCAGCAGAAGGACCGAAATCAGTTGAAGAACCGAAATCAGCTGAAGAACCTTGATCAGCTTTAGGCCCGATGTCAGCTGCAGAACTGATGTCGCCTGTAAGTCCGGAATCACTTTCTGGAAGATGATTCTCTGGAATATTATTCTTATTATCAAACATAGATATAAACCCTTTCTATATCTTCTTTTATGTCGGCATATCTTTTGGATTATCCTATGTGATACCATGTGATGTCAAGTGCTTTTATGCCGGCTGAAGGAATGGCCTGATTTTAAGACTGTGTCTGTCAGACCAAGGTTATTATAGGTGATGATTGAAAAGATACTATTATATAATCTTTAAAAAAGTATTAATTCTGTCTG
>JBGUIF010000072.1:0-4022 GCA_045112755.1 Anaerobutyricum sp. | reverse complement strand
GTGGAGTATCGCCTTGCCAAGGCGAGGGTCGCGGGTTCGAATCCCGTCTCGTGCTCTTAAAAACCGGGTTTATCCCGGTTTTTTCTTGTCTAAGAAAATCTTGTATGGGGAATTCCTCTGGATTTCCCACTTGCGTACCGTCGGCAACTTTGCTATACTGTTTATTGCTGAATTTGGGTGACCGGATTCGTGATTATTGAAATACAGAGAGGAAATTCGTATATGTCTTTATTGAGTGATTGGAGAGAATTTGCATACCAGCAGCATGATGACAGAACCGCAGACGGAAAGAAGTTCTGGCAGGGATATTTTGATCAGGAGACGGCAGTCTACAAAGAGATTCTTGCCGATCCGGATCATCCGGTGAGCGGCACTGTCGCTGAACTGGCGGAAAAGTTTCATATGGACCTGAACTATTTTACAGGTTACCTGGACGGGATCAACGACAGTTTAAAGACTCCTAATCCCATTGAGGAGATGGATGAGAATACTGTAGTGAATCTGGATTATGATATCGAGAAACTTTATTATAACATGTGCGCCGCCAGAGCAGAGTGGCTCTACACCCTTCCTCAGTGGGATAACCTGCTGTCAGAAGAAAGACGTCATGAGATCTTTTTAGAGCAGAGAAAGTCCAATACTGTTGTAAAACCTCCTAAGGTTGGCAGAAATGACCCATGTCCCTGCGGCAGCGGAAAGAAATATAAAAAGTGCTGCGGCCGTAACGCCTGATCATCAGAGACGACCGCTATAATTACGGTGGGATTCTGAAGGAAGCCAGAAGGAAAACAGAAAGAAACGTCGAAGTATGATTCATGCCCATACCTGTAAAAAACGGGCTGAGGCAGACTAAGACGTTTCTTTTTTGATTTCAATCTTATTTTTGACCCGCATAGCTGTATATGTTATAAATAGATGAGGATTTATCCTTTTACAATTTGACAAAAAGGACAGCAGCATTTATGGAAGAGAATATGACCTACGAAAAAGTCAATATAGTCACTGCAGATTTTGACACCTTTTCCGTCATGAGCAAGACGCCAGTGGAGACGGTGAAGTCCATCCTGGGAAGAATCGGTCTCGATTATATAGAGGGGCTTCACAAAGATGCCTATGTGATGGCCTTTTATCAGGAACTGATCGACGACCCGAATCTGATTCTTAGAATGGTCCCGGGAGAAATGATTGATTTTGTCATGGATGTCTGGGAACAGGATCAGATGGAAATGGATGAGATGTCCTGGAATTATGTGGAGTATCTGCGTATATTCGGTCTTGTTTCTTCGGGCCGGCTCGAAGAGGAAGGGAAGATTAAAAAAGTTCTTTACAGGATACCTGAATCCAGGGATCGTTTCTACTTTCTGTTCAAGAGCAAAAAGAGCAGGAACCTGATTAAACGTTACAATCATTGGGACAAACTGATCGCCGGCAGTATGTTTTACTATGGAGTGATCGATCTGGAGATCTTCCACAATATCTTCATCAAGGTTTCCAAGTATGCCCTGTCCTATGACGAGTTCTTCTCCTATATAAAATGCAGGAGCTCTCTCTGGTCTTTTGGTGCCATACTGATCAGCGGGTCCGGCAGGCATATGTATTTTCAGTCTTATGAAGTGGAAAATGCGGATATGACGCTGCTTTATATCAGAGAACACAGGAAGCTGCACTACAAAAAGATTAATGTGGACCAGCTGATATACATTGCTGAATCCGGAGGTGTAGACAACCGTTGGAAAGGGGTATCGGAATTCGGGGAACTGCTGATTGATACCATGAATATGGATTATTATCAGGTCACGGTCCTGCTGCAGAAGCTGATTCACATGATTCGGAACAGCGGCAGTTACGACAGTCTGATCAAGGAGGTAAAGAGTCTGGATTACCGGTCGGAAAAGCAGTGGGAAAAAATGAATCAGGTGATCCGCAGCCTTTATTACCATATCCCTGTATTCGAATATAAGGGGTTCACCCGGTCGGAATTTGAGAAGCTCTTTCATGAAAAACAGTTGAAAAACAGGGAGAAATTATTTACAATTATAGACGGAGGGAAAGAGTGATTTCCCGATTTTATTACAGGGGATTATTGTACTTTTATTTGACCAGAGGACCTGGTTTAATAGAAAAGGAGGTACTGCGTGGCAAAGAAAAAAAACGTATTCGTCATAGGGCACAAGAATCCTGATACAGATAGTATCTGTTCAGCGATTTCCTATGCTTATCTGAAAAATATTTTAAGTGAGAAGAATAATGGAGAGTTCAGATATGTTCCTTCCAGAGCCGGACAGATCAATGAGGAGACCCAGTATGTACTCAATCATTTTGGGGTCGAAGCACCAAGATATATTTCTGATATCCGTCCGCAGGTTGCAGATATTGAATATCACAGGACGGAAGGTGTCGAGGAAGAACTCTCCCTGAAGAATGCCTGGTACAATATGAGAAGGGAGCAGATTGTTTCTCTTCCCATTCTTTCCGGAGAAAAACTGAAAGGTATCATTACCATCGGCGATATCGCCTACTCCGATATGGATGTTTATGACAATATGATTCTTTCCGAGGCGCAGACCAGTTATAAAAACATCGTGGAGACCATCGACGGCGAGATGATCGTCGGAGATATTGAAGGCGTTTTTGATGAGGGTAAGGTTGTGGTGGCCTCCGCAAATCCGGATGTCATGGAGAGCTACATTGAGCCCCACGATCTGGTACTGTTAAGCAACCGTTATGAGGCACAGCTCTGTGCTATTGAGATGGATGCCTCCTGTGTGGTAATCTGCACAGGTGCAGTCGTGTCAAAGACCATCCGCAAGATGGCCAAGGAGCACGGATGCCGAATCATCTCCAGCCCATATGATACTTATACCGTTGCCCGTCTGCTTAACCATAGTATGCCTGTAAGGCATTTCATGACCAGTGAAGGACTGATCACTTTCAAGACGACGGATTTTGTGGACGATATTCAGGAGATTATGGCAAAGAAAAGATTCCGTGATTTCCCGATCGTGGACAAGCACGGGAATTACTCTGGTATGATTTCCAGAAGAAATCTTCTTGATCTTGACAAAAAGAGAATGATCCTGGTGGACCACAATGAGAAGACCCAGGCCGTTGACGGTTTTGAGGAGGCGGAGATCCTTGAGATTATCGATCATCATCGTCTCGGCAACATCGAGACCACAGCGCCTCTCTATTTCCGCAACCAGCCGGTGGGATGTACTGCGACGATCGTCACCCAGATCTATGATGAGAATGGCATTGAGATCCCTCCGCAGATTGCCGGACTGCTGCTCTCTGCAATCCTTTCTGACACGCTGATGTTCCGGTCTCCGACCTGTACGCCGATCGACCGTATCATCGCCGAGAGGCTGGCAGCGATCGCCGATGTTGAGATTGAAGATTATGCCATGAATATGTTTGATGCCGGCAGTGCGCTTCGCTCCAAGACAGCCAATGAGATCTTCTATCAGGATTTCAAAAAGTTCAATGATAAGAAGATTAATTTTGGCGTAGGACAGATCTCCTCCATGAACAAGAAGGAACTGGCTGCATGTACAGAGAAACTGCTTCCCTACATGGAGGAAGTCAAGGACAAGAGCGGTTTGGATTTTGTTCTCTTTATGATGACGGATATCCTGACAGAGTCCACCAACCTTCTTATGGTCGGGGATATGAGCAGGGAAGTCATTGCAGAGGCCTTCCATGTCACTCCGGATGAGCACTCAGCAGAACTCCCGGGCGTTGTATCAAGAAAGAAACAGCTGATTCCGGCAATCTTAAACCAGCTGCCATAAGGGATTGGGATTGATAACTAACCTTATGAATCCGTAAAATTTTATCCTGCACAGGGGATTTTTAGAACTTGTTCAATATATTTTAGATTATCTCTAAAAATGCTGACAAAAATTTATATCTGAATACCATGAAATTCTTTTAGAATTATTGTATTATAATATTAGTAATCCCCTAAGTTAAAGGTTAGTATTATACGGAAGGTGCCCACAGTGAGTTTTGCCCCTCATTGT
>JBGUIF010000071.1:0-14121 GCA_045112755.1 Anaerobutyricum sp. | reverse complement strand
AATAGAATCCTCTAATTCTTGTTGAATCCCTATAACCATATTTCGCATTGACTAAATTTTAACAGAGAATGTACAATGGTTAAGGATAATTTCAAGAAGAATTAGAGGTGTTTTTTATGTCTGAAAGAACTGAGACGGCAATGCGTATTTCAAAAATCAGTATAATGACTGATATTTTCCTGTCAGCCTTTAAACTTTTTGCGGGAATTTTCGGAAGATCCGGGGCTATGATTTCTGATGCAGTACACTCCCTGTCCGACGTGTTCAGCACTATTATCGTGATGATCGGTGTCCGTTTCTCAGGAAAAAAGGCTGATGACAGCCATCCCTATGGCCATGATCGTTTTGAGAGCATCGCATCCGTGGTTCTCTCTGCCATTCTGATCATCACCGGTCTTGGCATCGGATACGCAGGCATCCAGGCCCTCATGGGCGGCGACGCACAGACACCTGCTCCGGGACCGATCGCTCTGTCTGCCGCCATTGTGTCCATCATTGTCAAAGAGACTATGTTCCGCTATACCAAAGCAGGTGCTAAAAGGGTCAAATCGGATGCCCTCATGGCGGATGCATGGCACCATAGGTCCGACGCTTTATCTTCAGTGGGAAGTTTAATCGGTATCGGCGGCGCCATGCTGGGCTGGCGTTTTTTAGATCCCCTGGCCAGTATCGTGATTTGTCTCTTTATCCTTAAAGCCGCCATTGAGATTCTGCTTTCCGCCTTTGATAAAATGGTGGATAGTGCCGTGGACCAGTCAACCCTTGACCAGATCAGAACCATCATCATGGAAGAGCCTGGGGTTCGTGACATTGATCTTATCAAAACCAGAAAGTTCGGCAATGGCTTCTACGTGGACGTGGAAATATCTGCAGATGCAGATCTGTCCCTTTCCAAATCCCATGATATCGCTCACGCAGTCCACGACAGACTGGAAGAGGAAATGTCCGATATCATGCATGTTATGGTCCATGTCAATCCCTACTATCCAGACATAGATGGTAAATAGTTTTTATTAAAATAAACGCTGTATATTCTTATTCCCTGGGCTCCTGCTTCCCGAAATTTTTAATTTTTCCAAAATTACTGACCGAAAAATCGATTTTTTTAATTTATAAATAGCAATGATTATGATATATTTAATACAGCTTTAGATGATTTACTAATACATTGCAAAAAGAAATAATAATTATGAATTCTACAAAAATCGTTATTAAGGACTTAAAGAAAGGGTCCAGGGCAACTCTAAAAAAGCATTATATTCTGATTTTGTTTGCCGTTCTGATCTCCACTTTTATCGGTTCGGAATTCAGTAGTTTTACCTCTGGTCTCAGTTTTGAGAATCCCTATAAAATCAAACAATCTATTCAATATACCATTTTCGAAGACCCCGTGAAGCTGTATGATTTGATCAATTACATGGTGGATGAAAAACAGCACGGCTATTCGGTCGATATGAATGCCATCATCCAGCAGCGTCTGGAAGAAGAGCGCAAGAACCCGGCTTTGGGACGAACGGAAGGCTTTTTATCCACCCTTGTGAATGCAGTTGAGGGCGGCCAGATCTGGTCGGATCTGGTGGAAGCCGTATTTCAGACTACCGGTTCTAAAAATGTGACGATTATCCTTCTCATCATAGCTGCGTCAATCATTGCTTTTATTTACTGGTTTTTTGTCAGAAATATCTTCACAGTGGTCCTCAGCAGGATTCTGCTGGAAGCCAGAATTTATGATGAAGTTCCACTTCGCAAACTCCTATTTCCCCTTCAGGCACACCGCTGGCTGGAAATATCCAAAATCATGTTTCTGACATCCTTTTATCAGATGCTCTGGACTCTCACCATCATAGGAGGTGTCATTAAGTACTTCTCCTATGCTATGGTTCCCTATATTACCGCGGAGAATCCTGATCTGACGCCCCGGGAGGCTATTACTCTGTCCAGAAGAATGATGGACGGCAATAAGCTTTCCCTGATGAAAATGTGGTTGTCCTATGCAGGGTGGTACATCTTTGGCGCTATATTTTTATATCTCCCCTGCATTTTCATCCTGGCACCTTATTATATGGGTGCGGAAGCAGAATTTTATGTCAAGGTGAGAGAGCAGGCCATCAAGAATAAGATAGAGGGCTATGAAAAGCTTAACGACCGCTATCTCTATGAAAAAGCTTCCCCCGAGCTGCTTACAGATACCTATCATGACATTGCGGAGGATCTGAGATCCCAGCTGGTGGTAAACGACCTGCCTGAGCTGACTGGCATCCGGGCCTGGCTGTCAAGAAATCTGGGCGTTATCATCTGGAACTCTCCTGAGGAACAAGCCTATGAGAATTATCAGCAGCATATGCAGAATCTGGGCTTCATGGATGACATGATGGAAGGGAAAATGTATCCCACCCGTCTTTTTCCTCTCTACCAGGCAATGATCAAAGAAAACAGCGAACTGGCGGAAGACAGTCCGGTTAATAAATTGAGACTGAAAAGAATCCCTGTCCGTTATATGAGGCATTATTCCCTCAGAAATCTATTTTTGATTTTCATATTCCTGTCCATTGTCGGATGGTTCTGGGAAGTGATCCATCATCTGATGATTGCCGGAACCTTTTCCAACCGGGGCTCCCTCAATGGACCATGGATTCCGATCTACGGTTTTGGTATACTGATGATTCTTACATTCCTGAACCGGCTGAGGAAAAACCCTCTGTGGCTGTTCCTGGCGTCAATTGTACTATGCGGTGTTCTGGAGTATTTCAGCAGTTATGTCATGGAGATCACTCACAACGGTACAAGATGGTGGGATTACAGCGGTTATTTTCTGAATCTGCATGGCAGAATCTGTGCCGAAGGACTGCTGGTCTTTGGCATTGGCGGCGTCGTGTTTACCTATCTGGTCGCTCCCGTCTTTGATGAATGGCTGCAAAGATTCCCCAATTCTCTGCTTAGAATTATTACCGTAATTTTGCTTATTCTCTTTAATTTTGACCTGATTTACTCGTCAGCACACCCAAACACTGGGGAAGGTATAACAGCCCCGAAAGCCTGCGAATATACTGTGACTTACAATGGAGGTTGCGCAAAAATAAGATGATTTATTTTGTTATCCCGATTTATCTGTTTTTAAATTTAGTGGTTCTTTGGTGCCTGAATCGCTGGCTTACCAGGGCCATTCCCTATATGGCAGACCACAGACTTCCGTCTGTCCTGGTTGGCCTGGTTTATCTGGTTCTCATGTTCATTCCTATTCTTGGCGTTGTTTTGAAAGATTCCGATTTTCGCTTTTTCTGTATAGCCTTTGGCAATCTATTTATGGCCGCAATCGGTTTTTTCGGAATTGCCATGCTCCTGGTTCCCTGCCTGATTCGTCTCTTCCTTCTCCTGTCCAGAAAAGGAGAGACCAGGGAGGCACGGAAACAGATTGCCACAGGGAAAAAGGCAGCCTGGATTGTACTTCTGCTGTCGGCAGCCTTCTCTTTTGGCATGAATTATTACGGGATGAAAAATGCTGAGGATATCACCGTCAAAAAATATTCCATCAAGATGAATAAGAATGCCGGCGGAGTGAAATCTTTAAAAATCATGCTTCTGGGCGATCTTCACATGTCAGTGAATTCCAATCCGGAGATGTACGAGCGGATGGTGAAAATGGTAAACCATCAAAAGCCGGATATCATATTAACTGCGGGAGACTTTTTCACCAGTACCTATAAAGGTCTTGACCATCCTGAGAAATATATAGCCGCTCTAAAAAAGATGAAAGCACCCATGGGAAACTATGCGGTCTACGGCAATCATGATGTCAATGAACCTCTTCTGGTCGGCTTTCCCATGGTTAATGATGAGGATGCCTTAAGAAGTCAGGAGATGGTGGATTTCGTCAGGAAAAGCGGCTTTACCATGCTTAATGATCAGGTGATCAGTATCGCCGGCAGCTCCATCCAGCTGGCGGGACGCCTGGATGGTGAGAGAAGCGGTGACGGCAAGAGCAAACGGAAAAAAGCCGCTGCCCTTCTCAAGGATATCGATAGGAAAAAGCCGCTTATTGTCCTGGAACATGAGCCCTGGGAATTCCAGGATCTGACCAAAGCCGGAGCCGACCTCGTTCTCGCCGGCCACACCCACAACGGTCAGATTTTTCCCGGAAACATCATCGTGAATTTTTTTAATGAAAACGGTTATGGTTACAAAAAAGTCGGCAGACTGCAGACACTGGTAACGGGAGGTGTCGGCTATTATGGACCACCTCTCAGGATTGGAACCCACAGTGAAATCACGGTCATTGATTTGAATTTTAATTAAGTAGATAGGATTACAGAATTTGAATTGCAAAAAACATGTAAAATTTACTTTCAATTTAAAAGGATTTTATGTATAATAAATTAAGAGGTATATCTGAAAAATAGTTTCCATATGAGACAGACAAAGATATATACTACTAACCAAAATCCGGGGAGTTTCTGTTCTTCAGCTGACCAGAAGCTCCCCGGGTTTTTATGTTTTTTATTTCATTTTCAATAGACTCCTTTATGTGTCATCGGCAGCCGGCATCATAGATGCTGAGAGCTTCCTCATCTGCAACAATTGAGACATTATTATGAAGCTGGAGAATGGAAGCAGGGCATGCAGGTGTGATGGGACCACGGATCATACGATTAACCGCCTCCGCCTTGGCTTTTCCCGAAGCGATCAGCAGGATACTTTTAGCCTGCATGATATTTTTGATTCCTGTGGAATAAGCATATTTGGGAACCTGATCGATGGTGTCAAAAAATCGGGCGTTGGCCTGAATTGTCGTATCAGCCAGTTTCACACAGTGGGTCTCTCTTTCAAAGGCTTCCCCGGGCTCATTAAAGCCAATATGTCCATTGGCGCCTATACCAAGAAGCTGAAGATCGATGCCGCCAAAAGAAGCAATAATCCGGTTGTATCTGGCGCACTCCACCGCCTCGTTCTCCTCAAGACCATTGGGAATATTGGTATTGGAAAGATTGATGTTGACCTGGTCAAAGAGATTTTTTCTCATAAAATAGGCATAACTCTGCTCATGATCAGGAGCCAGACCTTTGTACTCATCAAGATTCACGGTTCGGATTTCGCTGAAATCCAGGTCGCCTTTTTCATACCAGTCAATCAGCTGCCGATAGATTCCAAGGGGTGATGACCCGGTAGCCAGGCCAAGCACTGCATTGGGCTTCATGATAATCTGCGCTGAAATAATATTGGCTGCCTTCCTGCTCATATCCTCATAGGTCTTTGCACGATAGATTCTCATCCCTGTTTCACCTCGCGTTTAAAAATCATATTATTATTTAAAATGGTTTCAGTTTGCTGCGATACTGTATTTCTATTATATAGGTATTTGTCGGAAAACTCCATAATGTATAGAAGATAAATCAAAAAAATGTTATAATGTTCTGACATGGATATTTTTGAATCCATAATTCTGCCAAAGGACAATATTTAATGCATTTGGCAGGGGTATATTAGGAGGAGTTTATCATGAAGGAGAACACACAAACAGAACAACAAGGTAAAAAAAGGTCAAGTTTTTCGGGCAAGCTGGGTTTTGTCCTGTCAGCGGCGGGTGCCTCTGTCGGTCTGGGAAATATCTGGCGATTCCCTTATCTGGCAGCCAAGTACGGAGGAGGTATCTTTCTGCTGGTATATCTGATTCTTGTTCTGACCTTCGGCTATGCCATGATCATGGCTGAGACAGCGTTGGGGCGGATGACCAAAAAGGCACCGGTGGGAGCTTACGAACACTACGGCAAAAGCCTCTTTTATTGTTTTGGCGGCTGGCTCAATGCCATTATCCCCATATTGATCGTATCATACTACGCTGTAATCGGCGGATGGGTTATCAAATATCTCTATGAATATCTTTTCGGTCATGGACACAGCCTGGCTTCCAACGAATACTTTACCACCTTTATTACAGGAAATGGTGTGGAGTTCTGGTTTCTGATCTTTGCTTTGGCCACCATGATTGTCATCTATATGGGAGTACAGAACGGCATCGAGAGAGTATCCAGATTCATGATGCCTATCCTGCTGGTTCTGGCAGTGGTGGTCTCTTTCTATTCCATGACCAGAAAGGGTGCCATGGCCGGGGTTGCCTATTTTCTGATTCCCAATCCGGCCAATTTTTCCTGGATGACCGTCGTCAGTGCCATGCAGCAGATGTTCTATTCTCTGTCCATCGCTATGGGTATCCTGATTACTTTCGGTTCCTACATGAAGGAAGATGTGTCCATTGAGGAGGCAACCACCAATGTGGAGATTTTTGATACAGGAATCGCCGTGCTGGCCGGCTTGATGATCATCCCGGCTGTCTTTGCCTTTTCAGGGGGAGACCCCGACGCACTGCAGGCGGGCCCCTCCCTGATGTTCATTACCATACCTAAGGTTTTTGACAGTATGGGCTTTGGAACCCCTGCCGGGATCATGTTCTTTCTGCTGGTCTTTTTTGCCGCTCTGACAAGTGCCATTGCCCTGACTGAGAGCGCCGTATCCACTTTTGAGGATGAATTCTCCTGGAGCCGGCAGAAGAGTACTCTGGTTACAGGCATCATCGTCATTGTCCTGGGAACTCCTTCCGCCATGGGATACGGAGTCTGGGCCAATGTGAAAATTCTGGGCATGCAGTTTCTGGATTTCTTCGATTTTATCACCAATTCCCTGATGATGCCTGTGGCCGCCATCGCCACCTGCTATCTGGTGACCAAAGTCATCACCCTTGAGGCCATCGGCCGGGAGGTGGAAAAGGACGGCATGCCTTTTAAGAGAAAAATGATATTTAATTTTATGATTTCTTATATCTGTCCCATATTTCTGACCATTATTCTGATCAGCTCCATCGCCAGTGTATTTGGATTTATCTCCATATAATATCCGGTCAGAGGAGGCAGCTGAGAAATAAATACCTCTGGATGACTTTCTATAAACTTGACATACATATATTAATTCCGTATAATTTTAACTAGAAATTATCTATAAAACACAGGGTATTATTGCCCGTGTTTTCCAACAATGTCACTATAAATCTTCATGAAGAAAGGATAGGGGATATACACATGTACAAGGAAGAATATAAGCGCTGGCTGGAAGCTGATCTCGTTGACTGTGATCTGAATAAGGAGCTTCAGGACATCGCTGATGACGACGAGGCCATAAAAGAACGTTTTGCTGTTTCTTTATCTTTTGGTACAGCTGGTCTTCGTGGAACTCTTGGCGCCGGAACCAACCGCATGAATATCTGGGTCGTAAGACAGGCTACACAGGGCATTGCAGACTGGGTTAAGACACAGGGCGGCAATCAGTTGGTTGCCATCAGCTATGACAGCCGGCTCAAAGGATGGAATTTCGCCAGAGATGCTGCAGGTGTTCTTGCTGCCAATGGCATCAATGTCCGCATTTACGATGAACTGATGCCGGTTCCTGCTTTAAGTTTTGCCACCCGCTACTATGAGTGCAACGCAGGTATCATGGTAACCGCATCCCACAATCCGGCTCAGTACAATGGCTACAAGGCCTATGGTCCTGACGGATGTCAGATGACGGACGATGCTGCTGCTGTAGTATATGAATCCATTCAGAAAACAGACGTCCTCACAGGCGCAAAATATATGTCCTTTGCAGAGGGCGTAGAGAAGGGCCTGATTAAGTTTGTGGGCGATGACTGTAAAGAAGCTCTTTACGAGGCCATCGAGGCAAGACAGGTTCGTCCGGGTCTCTGCAAAACAGCAGGACTCAAACTTGTTTATTCTCCGCTCAATGGTACCGGCCTTGTACCGGTAACCAGAGTACTCAAAGATATGGGTATCACAGATATCACCATCGTGAAGGAGCAGGAGTACCCCAATGGTTACTTCACCACCTGTTCCTACCCGAACCCGGAGATCTTCGAGGCACTGGCTATGGGTCTGGAGCTGGCTAAAGAAGTGGGTGCTGACCTCATGCTGGCAACCGACCCTGATGCTGACCGTGTCGGTATTGCCATGAAGTGTCCGGATGGTTCCTACGAACTGGTATCCGGCAATGAAATGGGTGTTCTTCTCCTTGATTACATCTGTGCCGGACGTATTGAGAAGGGTACTATGCCTAAGAACCCGGTGGCCTGCATGTCTATTGTATCCACCCCGCTGGCTGATGCTGTTGCCAAGCACTATGGTGTAGAGCTTCGTCACACCCTCACTGGTTTCAAGTGGATCGGCGATCAGATTGCTCAGCTGGAGGCAGCCGGCGAAGTAGACCGCTTCATCTTCGGATTCGAGGAGAGTTACGGATACCTGGCAGGTCCTTATGTAAGAGACAAGGATGCCGTTATTGGTTCCATGCTGATCTGTGAGATGGCTGCTTATTACAGAAGCATCGGCTCTTCCATCAAAGAGCGTCTCGAGGCAATCTATAATGAGTATGGCCGTTACCTCAACAAGATTGACAGCTATGAGTTCCCGGGACTTTCCGGTATGGATAAAATGGCAGGAATCATGAGCAGCCTTCGCGAAGAGGCTCCGGCTGAGTTTGGCGGAAGAAAGGTTGCTTCTGTTATCGATTACTCGAAACCTGAAGAGACTGGCCTTCCCAAGGCAAATGTCCTCACTTATACTTTGGAGGATGGTGCATCTGTAATCATCCGTCCATCCGGAACAGAGCCTAAGATCAAAGCTTACTATACAACCCTTGGCAAGGACCTTGCAGAGGCCCAGGCTGAGAAAGATGAGCTTGCAGAGACTGTAAAAGTGATTTTTGCCTGATTCATCACATAACTGTTTTTGGCAGCACTTTCGCTGGTTTCCTATAAGAGATTCAAGGCAGCCCGGATTATTCCGGGCTGCTTTTTTTTTAACAGTATAATGAATTTCTGTCCGCCTGCGGACTTTCATGATCAGACCAAAGATTAAGACTGCTTCCCCTTAGAGGAGGAAGAAAGGATGTATATGTATCACATGGGAACAAAAAAAAGATATCTTGTTATACCATACGTCACTGTGATTTTGTTGTCTCTTCTGTTTTGTTTTTCTACATTTTCAGTGTACGGATCACAAAAAAAAGAAAAAAATTACTGGCGTTTTGATTCGGCCAAGTCCTGCAAAAATCTAAAAAAGCTGCGCAATTACAGAAAATGTACTGAGCCAGTAAGATTGTCAGAAAACACATGGAAGAAGGAAAAGAATTACAAAACCCTTCTGATATCAGGTAGTGGACAAATTCCCCATGACACCTTCGGCCTTCTTTATGAGGATCTGAAAAAAGAGGCCCCTGATGGAGCCAGCATTTACATGCTTGATCTGCGGCAGGAATCCCATGGTTATCTGGAGGATTACACCGTCAGTCTTCATGGCGGAGAACATAATGATATCAATCATGACCTCCTGACGGCTCAGGTCATCCTGAAAGAATGGAAGGATCTCCATTCTCTTTATGGGGTCCCGACTAAAATTCATAATACAAACAAATCTTTTGAGGGAGCAAAGACAAAAACGATCTGTTCTGAAAACGTCTGTACGGAAAAGGAGCTCGCTGAAAAAGCCGGTTTTAAATACATTCGGTTTTCAGCCCAGGATCATCATTTTCCCCAAAATGAAACCGTTGATGAATTTATCCTTTTTTATCGGCAGCTCCCGGAGAACTCCTGGCTTCATTTTCACTGTCTGGCCGGCAGGGGAAGGACCAGTGTCTTCATGATCATGTATGATTTAATGAGACATCCCAACCTCTCCATGAAAAGGGCAGCCAACCGCCAGTATATGATTGGGGGAAGGAGAATTGTGGCCAGTTCCGATGAAGATGAATGGTCCGGCAAAGACTATATAGATTCTGACCGAAGCAGAAAATTACGTCTTTTCAGAAAGTATGTACGAGCCAATCATAAAGATAATTATAAGACCAGTTTCAGCAAATGGCTTGAGGAGAGGAAATAGACTCTGTGATCTTTCAGATATTTTTCAAGACCAACTCAACAAATTATTGAAAGCCGGTGTTGAAAAATAAGAATAAATACTGTATTATACTAATCGGTGTCCATTAATCCCAATGAGAAGGGCTGTACTGCTGATCCCTGACTGATATCAGCAGTCCGGAACAAACGGGTTGTGGATGAAGCAGAAAGATAAAAAACATATGATATTATATTTAAAAGAATCAGCCCGGATCAGGCAGGTCCCTCGCTGAAAGAACAGAGAGATCAGGTGAAAGATTATGCTGAAACTGGAAAACATTTCATTTGCAACAGACGATAAAGAGATACTCAGAGATATCAATCTGACCATAGATGACCGTTTTGTGGCCATCACCGGACCTAACGGCAGCGGTAAGTCCACTTTGCTGAAGGTCATTATGGGATTGGTACAACCACTGACAGGCAGGATCATCCTGGATGGAGAGGACATCACAGATCTGTCTATCTCTGAGAGGGCTAACAGGGGCATCAGTTTTGCTTTCCAGCAGCCGGTAAGATTCAAAGGTCTGAAGGTAAGAGACCTTTTAGAGCTGGCAGGAGGCCGGGAAAAAACAGGTAATGAAGGCTTTGTCCACGCCTGCAAGATTCTTGGCGAAGTGGGTCTCTGTGCCAAAGACTATATTGACCGCGAACTGGATGACACCCTGTCCGGCGGAGAGATGAAGAGAATTGAAATTGCCATGGCAGCAGCCAGAGGAACCAAGCTGACCCTCTTTGACGAGCCGGAAGCCGGTATAGACCTCTGGAGCTTCCAGAGTCTTATCCACGTCTTTGAGCGTCTTTATCAGAAGACCTCCGGCACCATCATCATTATCAGCCATCAGGAGAGGATTCTCAACATAGCCGATAAGATCATTTACCTGAAAGATGGTATGATTTCTGAGTATGATGAAGGAAAGCGAGTACTGGAACAGCTGGCTTTGGATATCAATCCGGTGGACGGCAGTCTGGATGCTTTCCCTGACTTCCGCAGAAAAGAGGTGAGATAGATGGATGCGATTCAAAAGAGTTTATTAAAAGAAGTGGCTGCTTTGGATGCCCTGCCGGTAGGTGCTTACAATATCAGAAGCAATGGAAAAAGCGCAGCGAGGAATACCACGGCATCCATCGATATCGTGACCAAGGAAGACAAGCCTGGCATTGACATCATTATCAAACCTGGTACAAAGAACCAGAGTGTCCATATTCCCGTCATCATCAGTCAGACCGGACTGCAGGAGATGGTCTATAATGACTTCTTCATAGGAGAGGACTGCGATGTCACTATTGTGGCCGGCTGCGGCATTTCCAATTGCGGCGGTCTGGATTCCAAGCATGACGGCATTCACAGTTTCTATGTAAAGAAGGGCAGTAAGGTCAAATATATCGAGAGGCATTATGGTGAGGGCACCGGCCGCGGAAAGAGGCTCATGAATCCCAAAACTGTTATTGAGCTTGCAGAAGATGCAGTCATGGAACTGGAGACTTCCCAGATTGGCGGCATTGATGACACTTTACGTATTACGGAAGCCAAACTGGCAGAAAACGCCTCTATCATTATCCACGATAAGATCCTCACAGAAGGAGACCAGCAGGCCAAAGCAGAGCTGGCTGTGGAGATGAATGGCAGCGGGTCCAGCTGTGACCTCATCAGCAGAGGTGTCGCCAAGGAAGACAGTTACCAGGAAGTCGTCATCAAAATCGACGGCAATGCAGCCTGCAGCGGCCATGCGGAGTGCGACTCCATCATTATGGACAGGGGAGTGATCGTAGCCACTCCTCAGCTTAAAGCCACTAACGTGGACGCTTCTTTGATTCATGAGGCTGCCATCGGCAAGATTGCCGGAGAACAGCTGAATAAACTCATGACCATGGGCCTTTCCGAAAAAGAAGCTGAGGAAATGATTATTCATGGATTCCTCCAATAGGCTATAAAGGAGATCAGCCAAAAGGATACACGCCATTTCTCTCGCTTTTCTAATGTTTTTAATATAATTTTTAAAATAGAAAGCAGCATGGCTTATGACAGTTTTTTAGCAATAATGACTGAAGGTCAGTGCAAAGATATCCAATAGAAAAAAGCATGGCGTAAATCCGAAAGGATAGCTGCTTTTTTTCTATGGATATACTTAGCACTGACCTTTTTTATGATTAGAGTATAAAACTGTCATAAGCCACGGATTTACATAAATCCGATTAATTTGCCGACAATCATCATAACGATCATGATACCGAAAAGGATAACCATCATGGTTGCCATGGTCTTGCGCTCTTCCTGATGTTCTTCTCTGCGTTCCTCAACAGTCGGACGGGACTCCTTTTTGTCCTGTCTGCTCTTATCCCACTCTCTTTCAAGCATACCGACAACTGAATCAACAGAGCCCTTCAGATCTATATGTACATTATCGACATGATCGATATGGGCATTCTCCACACTGTACTTGTTGATTGCTTTCTCAACGATAAATGGGGTACCACAGTATTCACACACAGCAGCTTCCTGGGTGGGATCCACCTTCAGTTCAGCGCCGCAATTGGTACAGATTGCCGGGACTACATGGACATGCTGTTCATTATTTTCACTCATTTTTTTATGCTCCTTTACCTATGATAATTTCTGTTTGTTTTTGCCGTCTCCATAGAGACAGAATATTGTCATGGCGGCAATTTCCAGATAAATTTCAAGAAAATTATAACATATTGATTTTTACACTGCAATTTTTACTTTATTTTTATGTTTTTTATCATGAGAACATGGCTTCATTTCTGAAACTAATCTATATTTTTTTCCTTGATGGAGTTCTGATTTATAGAAAATTCATGATATAATATAATTATAATTATTGAGATATGGCCCCGGTCACTGTACAGAGCAATGTGGATGGTTCCTTTAAAACCTATGATTCCTGGCGTGATTTCAACTATTCCAATCTCAAGGTACAATTTGAACAGAAAGAGACAGAAGTTTCATCCCATGGTCTGGCCAAATATTCTTATGATTTTCTGAGTGAAAACAAATCTGATTTAGAGAAAGTAGAGCCGAGGGAGAATTTCTATTTGAATATGGATCAGGAAAATGCCGCCTCCTACGAGATTGATATGCCGGAAAACGGGACGATCTACGGAGTGCCTGAAATTCATCTGAAACTGAAAACCAAATACACCAATCTCGATGGTCTCATGATTTCGGCAATCCTGATGGATACCACAGAGAACGGAGAGCCTTTTAAAGCTTACATGCTCAAGGACCGGCTCTCCAGAATCCTGCCGAAAAAAATTACAGGTCATTATGAGATGGGAGAAGGCTGCCCACAGTCAGATCTCATGGAATATGTTATGAGCACCACCAAAGGAAAATATGTCACCGGTGGATGGACAGATCTTAATAATCCCGGTCTTGGTTATCAAGCCAAAGAATACAGTAAGAGCACCGATCTGGAGGCAGACAAATACTATGATTATACTTTCTATTTGCAGCCGACAGTTTACACCCTGGAAAAAG
This sequence comes from Anaerobutyricum sp., assembly GCA_045112755.1. GTDB lineage: Bacteria > Bacillota > Clostridia > Lachnospirales > Lachnospiraceae > Anaerobutyricum. The sequence continues at coordinate 685 of JBGUIF010000071.1, read as the reverse complement.
GCCATAAGCTGAAACTGATCCTTATGACCTGGGATCCCTTCCGGGCTTTCCTGGATGAGGATTTCACACTGAATCCAGAGGATCCCGGCCAGGTTTCAGAATATGATTATTCTTTTACTATCGATAATGCGGCCATCGATGTCCGTATGCCTCTGGCAGATCACTAAGGCAGTGGACGGTCAGGATATTTTCAATCTTTTCTTTGATGTAATATTGTGCATTGAAAATTTTTTCGATAAAATAAAAGTATCACATAATGATCCGTTTTCATGAGAATTGCAAAAGGAAGGTGGTGCGATATGGGAAAAACAATTCAAGGCTATTGGGATTGTCCCTACTGCGGCACAGTGGGCATTTCGGGAGCAGAGAGAATGTGCCCCGGATGCGGACGTCCCCGCGGGACTGAAGTAACCTTTTACATGAAAGATAAGAACGAATATGTCGACAAGAAGGAAGGCGGACCAGACTGGCTGTGCAGCTTCTGTGAGACACTGAACTCTGGCCAGGAGACTGTCTGTAAATCCTGTGGAGCCACCAGAGAAGACAGCCAGAAGAACTACTTTGATCTTCATCCGGAAAGAAGAGAGCAGCTGTCCGGTGAGGAGGCCATGGAATCATCCACTGAGAAGAAAAAGAAGGAGATCCAGAATCTGACTGATGAAAATGTCAACGCTGCTTCTCCGGG
>JBGUIF010000070.1:0-11830 GCA_045112755.1 Anaerobutyricum sp. | reverse complement strand
GTTATGGGCTTTAGCCTGTTGAAGGGTATGGAGTTTTTCGCGTTCCGAAAAATGGAATACCCTGAAATAATAAACCACCCGCTAGGCGGGTGGGAGACAATAGGCTATGCAAAGATCACCTTTCCTCATACAATAAAGTTGTTCAGGCTATATTGTAGAAAGGAAAGGTGATGAAATGGCGAAAAAAGAATATTCTCTCGCACATACGAAGTGGATGTGTAAATATCACATCGTCTTCACTCCAAAGTATAGACGAAAAATAATATATAATCAACTCAAAACGGACATTAGAGACATCCTAAAACAATTATGCTCATATAAAGGGGTAGAAATAATTGAAGGACATCTTATGCCGGATCATATCCATATGCTTGTGGCAATCCCTCCAAAATACAGTGTTTCTTCGTTTATGGGGTATCTAAAGGGAAAGAGTGCATTAATGATATTCGACAGGCACGCAAATCTCAAATATAAGTTTGGGAACCGTCATTTTTGGGCCGAGGGATATAATGTCAGCACGGTAGGACTAAATGAGGCCACTATTAAGAAATACATTCAGGAGCAGGAGAAGCAGGATATTTTGAAAGATAAGTTAAGTGTGAAAGAATATGAAGACCCTTTTAAGGGTAAAAAGTAGTACGAACGCCCCTTAAGGGGCAGCGACGAGTCAAGAGCAATATGGCTTGAACGGAGCGGTGGGAAAATGCGAAAGCATTTTCCCATTGCACAAAGAGAAAGCCAGCGTCTTTAGGCGCTGGCCTAGTGTTAGAGGCTTATAGCCTCAGACCGAACCACCCGTTTTACGGGTGGCGGCGATTCAGTAAAAAGGGGGATGAAACTATAGGTGTAAAAAAAACAAATGAGTCCTCTTTCCGCCATGTAAGATCCGGTTTTGCTGTCTCCCGTCATGTTGTCCGTAAGACCAGCTCCCAGATCGATCCTTTGGTTACAAAAGAGGAAGACCAACAAAAGTCAGGAGGAAGTATAGACCCTTCCCGGTTTATGACCCGGAAGCAGAAGAAAGCATGGCGGAGATTGACTCCGGCAAAAAGAAGGCAGTACATACGTCGTGCCGAGAAAGAAGTCCAGAGGGGACATGCAAAACAGGGAATTGCTCTTAAGCAAAAGGCTTCCGCTCTGCCAAGCCGTGAGCTGACGGCAGATCCGGAGACGGCAAAGCAGCTCGCAGGATGGAGACCGGGAAGAGGAGGCTATGGGAAAACCATTCCGGCCCTCCGCCGGCTCAGGTTCAGAAAGGAGAAGGATCGCATCCGCCGGGAAGAGGAGAAGAAAGCACAAACACCATCCTCTGCGAATGGTAATGCCTCTTCCGGACATGAGACACAGAATACAGGAATGACAGGCAGCCATTCTTCCCCGGGCAGTTCCGGATCCGACCTTAAGTCGCAGGCGACCGGTTCAGGAGGTTTGTCATCTTCCTCGCAGATTGCAGCATCGCAGGGGGGCTCTGCAGCAGGAACTTTTGCGACGGCAGGAGAAGGAGCAGTGTCTTCCACCGGTGCCGGTGCAGCACTTGTCGTGGCCAAGAAGGCAGCCGAACGATACAACCGGGAATTGAAGGAAAGGACTATGGCGGTCCAGTCACAAAAGCATAAAGATGCTGCAGCGAGGAAGCTGAACGATTCCGATTCCTTTTCCGGTACAGTCACAGCCGGAGCGGTCACCCTTGGAGCCATGGTCACGGCAGTGATCCAGGCAGCTGTCCAGCTGGTCTCTTCGATCATTTCACTGATCGCCATGATTCTTGTTCCCCTTGCCATCCTTGCCACCATCATCAGTTTTACCATCTCCCTCCTAACCGGGATCAGTGGTGCGGTGGATGAGGCAGACTCCTGGTATATGGGCGGAGGGATGGAACTGGTGGAGGTGGCCATTAAAGAGATCGGTTACAAGGAGGGAGCCGGCGGGACGAACAAGTACGGGACCTGGTGCGGCATCGGCAACGCTAACTGGTGCCATGCCTTTGTTTCCTGGTGTGCCAATGAATGCGGCTTCGTTGCCGAAGGGATCATCCCAAAGACCGGTTCCTGTGAGGATGGCCGTCAGTGGTTTATCCGAAGAAACGAGTATCAGGAGCGGGGTTCCTACGAGCCGGCACCCGGTGACATCGTCTACTTCCGTCATGGCAGTGAGACCGTCTCCCATCATGTGGGCATCGTCGAATATGCAGAGAATGGCATCCTTCATACCATCGAAGGAAACAGCGGGGGTGTAGTCAAGCGCAGAGAGTATTCCATGACAGCCACACGCATCATGGGATACGGCTTACCCAATTATCCGGATGACGGTTACGGGGAGTTCGGGTCCGGCCAGGATTTCCTGAAACATGTGCACACCATCGGACAGACCATTGTAAACGATGGGGACTGGATCTATTCCAACTCCGGGGTAAAAGGGAACTTCACCGATGCCAGAAAAGCCGGACGGCATGCCAGCAACTGCGCCCTGGCCATCTCCTGGTGCATGCAGGAGTTTAGAACCCTTAAAAAGAATCAGAATCTATATACGGATTGGAACGGGAATATCCATTGTTCTTCTGCCACTAAAAAACGGATCGAGAAGTATTATGAAGAGATCAATGTCGGTGGAAAACGGAATGCAAACGGAGTGAAACTCAAGCCAGGGGATATCTGTATCTGGAACATCCATATCAATGTCTATGCCGGAGAGGAGAAGGGGAAGAAGGTCTGGTATGATTTTTCCAAAAACTGTATCTCTGATAAGAAGCCGGACAGCGGGACCTATGTCAAATATATCCGGAAGGGAGACATCGGCCAGACACTTTATAAAGTCCTCCGGCTGAAAGATCAGGATTCCTATGGCAGCGGCAGGCAGTTCATCGTCCCTAAAGGAATGGGGACTTCCTATACCTACATGGGCTGGGCCATCATCCATGACTGGCCGACCAGACAGAACTATCTCAGGAAGAGGAGCGGGGAACACTATGACTCTCATGGATTTGCCAAGGTCAATGGGCGTTACGTCATTGCCTGCACCACGACCTTTGGAAAGGTCGGCGACTACATCGACTTTGTCCTCGACAACGGGAAAGTCATCCATGCCATCATGGGTGATGAGAAGAACCAGAGTGATCCCGGCTGCAACAAGTGGGGTCATGATGACGGCCGGTCTGTCGTAGAATTTGTCGTCAACAAGTCCATGTGGTACGGACATCTCGGTAACACGGACATCACTCGCTTCCATCCCGAATGGAAGAGCCGGGTGAAGATGGGAGTCAACCTGGGTAAGAATTATTTTGGAAAGTAGAGTTTTATTAAAATGCAACGGAGGAAATGAGAAGTGGAAAGGAAAAAACATTTACCCTTGGCCGGGGCAGCCGTGATCCTTTTAGGGCTCATTGTTGCACTGGCTTTTTTTATCCGGGATCAGCCGGATCCTGAAAGGAAACCGGAAACGACAACACAACAAAAGAAAAGGGAGGAGAGCGATGAGAGTAGTAGTGAGGTCCAAAGAGACAGCAACGAGAAAGTCACTGATGAAGAACACATTGAAGTGTATAGCATCGGTCATCTCTATTATCTTGATCCGGAAGGCGATTATACATTTAAAAGACGATTGTCTCACTTTGTGACAGATGAGGGGATTAAAGCCGAAACGGCCGAGGTCATGGATTACTGCATTGACAACCGGGAGAAGGAGACTGAACTCGCCCAGTTCTTCCTTGTCCTTGATGACAGCCAGACTTCTATTATAAGGGTATCTTTTGAGAAGACGAGCGGAACCTACTGGTTGAACTTATATGATGGATCTCTTCCGGAAGTAAATGGAGAAGCAGAGAGATATCGAAGAGCAGAACCGGAGGAAGAGATACCGGAAAGCACGGAAGATGAAGAGGTGCCAAAGAGCAGGCTGACCATCACCGACCCGGAGGGGGAACTGAAAGACCTCGCCCGGATGAAAGAATTAAAGAAAGAATTACGGAGATTCCTCCGGTCTGAAAAAGAAGGCCGGAGGAATTTCTATGTGGATTCTGTCACGGTGACGGAGAATGGCTATCAGGCCCTGCTCTGTTTTGAGATGGTCCGTCAGGATGGCCGTAATGTAGAAGTCACTTTTGACGGGGAGTATCATTTCCGATTTGTCTGACCATTCTGGAAGAAATATAGAGGTATCTTAGTTATCTATTGGTTTTCATGGGGTTTTCAGGGATCGCCCTGACAAGAGGCATTTGTCATGCAAAATGCGTATCTTGCTTCCGGAAATATCCACTACAGGGCATTAAACCGTACCTACTGCGAACATTATGATTGTACGTGGGACGAACGCAAGCAGGGACGAACTACGAACGTCAGAAAACATTTTTGTAAGCAGGAGTAGTTGTAGAACAGTCTGTCAGACAATGACTGATTCATTTGTCAGACATGCAAATGGAGGAGGATATGGGTTATGTGAACAAGCACTTGCTCCTTTCCGAAGAAACCTGCGAGTTGATCAGGAACAGGAACAAAAACCGATTCCCCTTGGAAAGGGACTTTGTTAATGAAGCAGTTTTAACTTATGAAGAAAGGATCACCCAGGAAAAAATCCTCAGGGAGATCCGAAAAGTCAGAGACCAGATCACCCGACTCAATCAGACAGTCGGATGGGAATAGGAGGTAAGCTATGGGTCTGAAGACAACAGAGAAAAAGATCAGGGAAGTAGAGGCAGCGATCCGCAAAGACCTTGCAGAAGTGGAAAAGACAGACGGAATGATCAAGCGTAATCAGGAAAAGAAGAAGATGCTTGAGGCAAGAGTGAAAGAAAACAAAAATCTTCTGTCGGACTTGAAGAACCGGAGAACTGTCCTGACCATCGAATCAAAGATCGGCACCATGGATGAAGACAAACTGGCCATGCTGGAAAAATTTCTCGGGGCACACGGCGAAGCATTTGAAAGTGACGGACCAGACAGGAAGGAGGAAGCCGATGAAGGAGAAAAGGATCACCCTGCGTCTGTCAGGGAGTGAGTACAATAAGCTCCTCTCCATGGCGGCAGAAGATCCTGCCTGCCGGATGAAGAAATCAGGCAGGGCATCAGTTTCCTCTTACATCCGTAAATGTATCTTCCATTCCGGAGATCATCCGGAAAACCTGAAGGAAGAGATCCGAAGTCTGAACTACCAGGTGAGGAAGGCCGGGATCAATATCAATCAGGCAGTCCACAAGATCAATGCAGGGAACAGCAGCTGGAAAGATGTGGACAGCATCCGGAGAAACCAGACCCGGATCGAAGGACTCCTGTCTCAGATCCTTGACCTCCTGCAGGAAAAACTTTCAGAAGGACAGTGATCTGGATGGCGATCACGAAGATGAGACACATCAAAGAGTCCGGAGGCAGCAATGGCCTTAAGAGAAGCATCGCTTACATCATGAACCCGGATAAGACAGACAACGGCCTTCTGGTCGGAGGCAATGCCGGGACGACAGTGCAGAAAGTCTTTGATGCCATGATGGAGACCAAACATCATTTCGGAAAGACAAAAGGACGGCAGGGATATCATTTCGTCATCTCCTGGAAGCCGGGGGACATCACCAAAGATTTGGCATACCAGGTGGCAGGAGAATTCTGTGAGAGGTATCTGGGTGATGATTATGATCATGTCTTTGCTGTCCACACGGACCAGGAACACATTCATGCCCACATCGTTTTTAATTCGGTGAACCGGCGGGACGGGTACAAGTACCGTTATGAAAAAGGGGACTGGGAAAAGTTCATTCAGCCGGTGACCGATACGGTCTGCCGTGAGCATGGTCTGAAAGATCTGTCCATGCAGAGGACAGGGGAGAGGGCTCTGCAGTATGCAGAGCACCGGGCCAAGAAGGAAGGACTGCCGACTCTGACGAGGATCGTCCGGGCTGATATCGACCGGATGATCCTTCGGGCGGAATCTTTTGAAGACTTCCTTTCCGGCATGAGGAAACTTGGCTATAAGATCCGGGAAGGGAAATATGTTACCTACCTTCCGCCGGGTTTTGCCAAAGGAAGAAGAGATAAGAACCTGGGACCCGGTTACAGCAGGGAGGAGATCCGGTGGAGGATCCATCACAAAGAGATGGAGCCTCCACCTTCTGCGGTCATGGATCCAGCACAGGTCCGCAGGCTAGATCGACGACTGCAGCCATATCTGTCCAGGAGACTTTCCAACTGTCAGTATGTTTATGTGATCCGTCTGGGGAGAGCTGCCCATTATCTGGAATCCAAGAATCCCTATGCGGTGAAATGGAGGAGCGTACGTAAAGACGCCATGGAGATCCGAAAACTTTTTGAGGAGTGTATGTATCTCCTGGAGCATGACATCCATGATCTGGACGCTCTAAGGAAAGTAAAGACTTCCAGCAAAAAAGAGAGGAACCTGGTCCGCAGGATCATGGAGAGGAACCATGAGAAGAATGAAGTTATAAAAGAGGAGAAAGTGATACAGGAAAAGAGGTGAAACCACAATGCAGTTTAAGAAAAATGATGTCAGGAAGCAGCTCCTTGAGCAGCTGGAGGTCCCGGAAGAAACGATCAGTTTTCTGGAAGGGCAGAATGTTCCGCTTCTTTTCGAGTGGTGCTACCTTTGCGCTGCGGAGGGAATGCCGGAAGAGAAGTTGAAAAAGGCAAGTGAGGAGGCGGAGAAGGATCGGACCCTGGCAAGTGAAACCTTTAAGAGGGAGAGGATAAAGTATCTGCAGGAATCGTTTGAAAACAATGCGGACCTGGGAGAGAAGATTGACCTGATTCATAAGGAAGTGAAGGAGATCTATCAGAGATCTTCTTCTGTCGAGACGGCTTTTGACGAGGCAGTGAAACAGGCTTTCCGTGATAAGGACAAACTCTACGGGGATATCATCATAGGAAAAAACGGTGTCATTGAGGAGAAGGATAAGCGAATCGCAGATCTCGAAGAAAGAATTGCTGAGTTGAAGAAGCAGAAGGAAGAACAACAGGCGCGGATCCATTCCCTGGAGGAACAGCTTAGGACAGCTGAGATAAAGTTAAGTTCAAAGAAGGGGACCATAGGATCTGATTCTGGGGAAAGCAGCCCGACAGAAAAAGAGAACCTGTTACCACCAAAGGAGAAGGGTGGATCTGAGAAGGAATGGATGGCTCCTGATATCCCTATCGTCGTAAGAAATAACAGCAGACTTCCTGGGGCACGTTTCTTTTCAAGAAAGAAAGAGAGAGAGTCGGAGCGCTTTATCCGTCTTTTTGTGGAGAATAAGGAATATAGCGATGAGCAGAAAGAGTTTCTGATCCGATGCCTGGAGCGGGGGGATCCTGTGGACTTTATCTGTGAATATGCAAGCCCCAGTCTATCTGTAAAACAGTTGGCCTGGTTTCGAAAGGTTGTTGGAGGAAGAATGAATGATGGAAGATAAGATTTTATTGGAAGAACTGACGACAGAGAATCTTGTCGGAGTTTTGAAAGAACTTGAACCCGGGACCATGCTGGTCATTGACTTGCCGGAAATGGCCAAGGTCTCCGGGTATGCTATGAGCACACAGGAAGGAGATGAGCAGGATGGCGGAATCCTTTGAGTTAAAACAGGTCCGGATCCAATTGAAGGAGGCTCCTCCCATCTACAGCACTTCAAAGATCCAGTCCCCGGAAGATGCAGCCCGGGTCATGGCAGACGCTCTTGCCATGATGGATCGGGAGTACTGCTGTGTGGTCAACCTAGATAATCATAACCGCCCCATCAATTATAACGTGGTCAGCATCGGGGATGTGAGTTCTGCCATCGTGCCCATCCAGAATGTCTTTAAGTCAGCCATCCTCAGCAATGCTGCCGGCATCATGCTCTTTCACAATCATCCCAGTGGTGAGCTGACTCCCAGCAGGGAAGATGAGATCCTCACGGAGAAACTGATCTATGCCGGGAAGATCATGAATATCAACGTGATCGACCATATCATTGTCGGCGGCAATGAAGGAAAGCATTACAGCTTCCGGGAGGGAGAAAGCTTTCTCTTTGATGCTGAACCGGGATTGGAGGATGGGCTCGTTCTTGACAGTAAGACCATGAAAGACCAGCTGAAGGAAATCACGGATCGTCTGGAAGCCGGTATCGAGGAGATCTTCACCTCGGATAATTATAAGAACTATCTGGCCACCATGGCCAAGTTCCATAAATATAGCTTCAACAATACTCTCTTGATCGCCCTGCAAAACCCCGACGCTACCTTGGTGGCTGGCTACAACGCCTGGCAGAAGAAGTTCCACCGGCAGGTTCGAAAGGGAGAAAAGTCCATCAAGATCATCGCGCCCATGACTTTTCGGAGAGATATGGAAGTGGAGAAGGTGGATCCCTCAACCCAGGAGATCATCCTGGGTCCGGATGGACAGCCGGAGAAGGAGACCAGGCAGGTCAGCTACCAGCTTTTCAAAGTATCCAGTGTGTTTGATGTCAGCCAGACTTTCGGAGATCCCATTCCTTCGCTGGAAGTTCCGGAACTTACCGGAGATGCAGAACATTTTGAAGTATTTATGGAGGCCATCAGGAAGATCTCCCCGGTGCCGATCCGTTTTGATCAGGTCCCGGGTGGTGCCAAAGGATACTACGATAATACGAATAAAAATATCGTAATTATGAAGGGAATGTCCCAGAGCCAGACTATGAAGACTGCCGTCCATGAACTTGGTCACAGTCTCTGCCACGACCGGGACTTCCTTCAATCCATAGGAGAGAAGAAAGATCGGGTGACCATGGAGCTGGAAGCTGAGAGCATAGCCAACTGCGTCTGCTCCTATTTCGGATTGGAGACCGGAGACTATAGCTATCCTTATATTGCAGGCTGGGCGGCAGACCGGCCAAGAAATGTCCTGCAGGAATCCATGGACCTGATCCGGACCACTTCCGGCCAGATCATTGATCAGATGTTGGAAGTCTTCAAAGAACATGATCTGATCAAGGGCCAGGATCTTGACCAGGACCAGGTTAATGATTATTACGAGATCTACCAGATCGATCCGGACGGGGAAGGGAGAAACCAGATGTTTCTGGGCTATGATTATCTGGAGAGTCATGGGCTTGCCGTGAGATCTGATGACTATCAAAGCATTTATCGAGGCGGCCTGGAGGAGGGGATGACCCTGGAAGGAATTTACGAGAAGTTCAACCTGTTCCGGCCTGAGGATTTCAAGGGACATTCCCTCTCTGTGGGGGATGTCGTTATGCTGAACCGGTCCGGCCGGAAACAGGCTTTCTTTGTGGACACGATCGGCTTCAAAGAAATCTCCGGATTCAATCAGGGATTAAAGCTGATACAGGATGCAAAGAAAAGACTGTCTGTATCCAAAGAAAGAAAAACAGTGATAAAGGATGTTGGGAAGGAGACTGAATTATGCCGATGATGAGTAAAAAGCCAAAGGAAGATAAGCCTGCAAGATCGGCCCGGGAGATCGAAGAGATCATAGGGACAATCGAACAATATCTGGTGCAGACAAGAGAAGTCCTTGACCGGATTGAGGAGGATATAACCGAACTGAAGAAGGAAGATGAGCCCGAAATAGAAAAAGACGAGGCCGTTTACTCTAAGAATAAAGCTGTCGAAGAGGTGGGAAGGACATTATGATGAAGAAGTCTGCTAAGAACGGCGAAGGTGTCAAGTTTGAAAGGATTCGGAGGATTACAGGATATCTGGTTGGGACCGTAGACCGTTTCAATAATGCAAAGAAGGCAGAGGTTAAAGACCGTGTGAAACACGGACACAAATAGACAGTAGGCTATAGGCAGCATTCATGAATGGATTCTGTCTATAGCCTGCCATCGTTAAGCTCAGACACGTCATAATAAATAAGAATATTTTAAAAATCGAGTAATAGTGATATAATTGTTTTAATTAGCAAACTAAATAATATCTAAAGGAAGGTATGAATATGGCATCAGGTTATCAATTAATGGCTAATGAATCGATTATTCTTCAAGCCAATAATGTTGGAAGAGACGGAGCTATGCTTCAGACAGATGATTTAGTTCTCACAAATCACAGGCTAATTTGTGTAAGCAAAGGGGTATTCGGAAATGTCAAGGATACGTTTGATTATCCGTTAAATCAAATAAAAATGATAAATGATCAACCTCAGGTGTTTATTGGAAGCCACCGAGGTGGGCATCCAGTTTTAGAGATACACATGATTACTGGAGTGATTGAAAAATTTTTGTTTCAGTCTCCAACAAAGAAAAATGTAGAAAAATGGGTTGATTCGATTAGCGGCTTAATATTAGGAGAAGATATCGAAATAGGCAAAGATACTGTCGTAGGATCATTGCACGGCTCTATTAAAGATATACAAGAACAGATTCGAGAAATGACTGGAATGGCTGGAGGTGTTTCTGGTTTAAAAGATATGTTTTTTGGGAAAGCCAAAAATGATTCTACAAATTCTGTGAACAAATCACCGAAAAAAATAACAAGAAAATGTATTTCTTGCCATGCACCGCTAAACGGTTATGAAGGGAAAAGCGTAAAATGTAAGTATTGCGATACTGAGCAATCACTTTAGGAGGTCATTGATATGTCAATAATACAGGCTTTTACAGGAGCAATTAGTGGGACCTTTGCGGATCAGTGGAAAGACATAATAACAGCAGGCCAGTTTGATGAATATTCTGCAGTTATTCCTGGTGTATTAAAAACAACAAATAATGGAAGAGGGGCCAATTTGCATTCATCAAAAGGTGTCATCTCTAATGGCTCGAAGATATATATTCCGGAAAATACAGCAGCTTTTATATTTGATCAATCTGGAATCGAAGAAATAATTACTGAACCGGGCGGGTATGAGTATCAGAACGGACAGAAAAGTATATTTAATAATGATGGGTTAGGAAGTTCTATTTTAAAACAAGCATCAGAAAGAATAGGTTTCGGAGGTATTTCAGCTGATAATAAGGAAATTGCCTTCGTAAATTTAAGAGAGATTAGAGATATCAAATTTGGCACGAAAGGACCACAAGTATATAATGACTATTTCTATGGAACTGATTTAGAGATATATGCATATGGATCATTTACAATAAAAATAGTGGAACCCAGAACGTTCATTAGAAACTTTGTTCCTGCAAATGTTACCTATTATAGTTTTGCAGATAAAAAGGCTAGAAGTCAAATTTTATCAGAGTTCCTGCAATCATTTAACGCGGCATTGAATAAACTATCTAGTAACTATAGGATTTCACAATTGCCATCCCAATCAAATGAGCTATCTAGAGTAATTTCTGAAGACAGTTTAAATGTTGGAACATGGGAGCAAAGATTTGGTTTTAAAATAATAAAAATTGCAATTGAAAACATTGAGTTTTCCGATGATTCAAGAGATTTGGTTAAACAATACTCGTCAAATAAGATGAGTGTAAAAGCATATGATGACGTTTCTCAAAGAGCATCAGACATAGCTGCTCAACAACAAATTGCTCACGGTATAAAAGAACATGGCTTCGGTGATGCCGGAGGAATGATAATGGGTATGAATGTAGCTCAAGGAGTAGGGTTGAATGCAGAGAAAAAGCAAGCAATGTCTTTTGATGAGCAAATAGAAGCATTGAAAAAGTTGAAGGATCTATTGGATGCAGGAATACTTACTCAAGAAGAATTTGAAATTAAGAAAAAAGAAATAATGGGGTTATAAACAGTTTGACTTGTGATTATGCTCTTTGGGTAAAAAGAACCGGTAAATCATGTGCAAACTATATTTGCTCTGAGGCTATATACGAAATGGTGTATATAGCCTTTTGGTTATGGGCTTTAGCCTGTTGAAGGGTATGGAGTTTTTCGCGTTCCGAAAAATGGAATACCCTGAAATAATAAACCACCCGCTAGGC
>JBGUIF010000069.1:0-10480 GCA_045112755.1 Anaerobutyricum sp. | reverse complement strand
GGTTTCTATATACAGGAAAAGGCTGTGCCCTGAAGATGTGCAGGAGCCTTCCGCAAAACAGCTCGCCAGAGTGAATATCAAAGATGCTCAGGTTATCTTTTCCGGACATCAGGAAGTGCTGGTTCAGATTAAAGATAACTATTTTGACCAGGAAAAAGTCGGGATCCAGCTGCTGAAAGAAACCTGGAAGTATCAAGAGCAGGAAGGAGGAAGGGATTCCGAAAAAGTAAAAGTATATGGATATTGGGACCAGGAGTTGGTCAGGGATTTGGAAAGTGCTTTGGATATCACAGAATGGGATGAGATTGAGGAAGGGACATATCTTGCCCGGCTTAAACTGAAGAAGGAGGGGAACTATCGTCTGCTCGTACAGTATAAAGACTCTGCCGGAATGAACCTTATACCGGATAATTCAGGGATGGAGAACTGTGATCTTTTTCTGAGAGAAGGTGTCTACAGAGGACCGGCCATTACAGTTGACCGGTCAGCACCGAACTTTTTGTTTGCTTTATGCGGTACTAAAACCAGTCAGACAGCTGCCTCGGCTGGGGAGGAAGGACATTTTTTTAAAGAAAAACCGTCAATCAGTCTTCGGATTTCTGATGAAAATTTCTGTGGGGGAAGACTTATGCTGAGGGATCAGGTGATCTATGCTGATGGAAGTGAGTCTCAAAACCAGGACCTGGGATTCGCCCCCGAATCCGGAACTGAGATTCATTGGAGGAGACTGGGAGACCAGGAAGGCTGTGTATATGAGGCGCAGATTCCTGTAATACAGGAAGGAAAACATACTATCACTCTGCGTTATGTGGATGCTGCAGGACACTCTTCTGAAGGGAAAGAGCTTCACTTTATTTATGACTGCCATGGGCCGGTGGTCTCCTGTGAAAGGGTAACTGACAGGCAGGGAAAGACAGTTGATCTCATTAAGAAGGACAGCGGGGCAGTCTTTTTAAAAGACAGAATCAGGGTCGGGATTCAAGTCAGGGATGATGTCAGCGGCGTGGAGGGATTGTGGTACAGGTTCTCCGGAACATACTGTGATGACAGAGGAGAGGAATATTCATGTGTTCCCGAGTACAGAAAACTCATTCCGGAGCCGGAAGCAGGGAAACATCCTGGCGGATACACATTCTGGCTGGAGGCCGAAGCGGACAATTTTATTGGCCGGCTGGAACTATACTGCAGGGACGGTGCCGGCAATTACAGTAATCTTGTAAAGAGCCGGCAGCTGACCGTAGAGACAGACCAGTTTCATGAAAAGAAGAGTTGTATCGAGTGGGATATTTCAGGGGCTTCCTCCCTTAATGAAGAAGACAGAATCATGTATTTCCGGGATAATGCCGGGATTAAAGTGCGCTTCAGGGACGATTGGTCAGGAATAAAAGCCTGGACGATTCTTGCCTCGAAAAAAACTCTGTCAGTCACAGATGTTTTAAAATCGTGTAAAGAGTTGAAGCGGAACAAAACAGTGAAGGATCTTGAGAGGGAAACTGTGGTCGATGCAGAGAATTATACGGACAGCAGTCCAGACCGGCCAATTATGTTGTATGCAGCATTTATTGACAATGCGGGACATTATAAGCTGGCTGTTTATGAAGACTACCGGATTGTTATGGATCAGAAAAAGCCGATGGTGGAAGTGGCTTATGATCTGAAAGAAAACCGGCCTTATGGCCTCTGCTTCAATCGGACCCGCAGGGCAAAAATTACTGTGACTGATATGAATTTTAATCCTGAGTCAGTGGACTGGCAGATCAGAGGGACCAGAGGGGGCTGGGAGATCGGACAGTGGACCAGAGAAGGGAATAGAAGCAGCTGTGAGATTTCTTTTTTAAAAGACGGGAGAGGTTACAGACTTTCCTTCAAGGGCAGTGATTATGCAGGCAACGTTTTTTCCTGGGATGAGGACAAGGAATTTGTCATTGATCAGACACCTCCTGAAATTACCCTTGTGATGGATCAATGGCAGGAGGGCCGGTATGGGAAATATTATTCTGAAGACAAAACTTTATTGATAAAAATCAGGGAAGAAAACCTGAAGGATCAGGATTTAGTGATAAAAAACCGCGAGGCAGGGGGAGGACTTGATGAAAAAAGGGCTTTTGTGAGAAGTTCCCTGGAAAAGATGGGGGCATATTACTATGAAAAAATTACTGCGTCAGAGGATGGTGCTTATTCTCCGGAAATAAGCTGCACTGATCTGGCAGGAAATAAATCGACGATTCTGACAGCGCCGGAAATTGTCATCGACAAAACAGCGCCGATGATAACCTTTGATGGAGTGAGGAACGGGGAGACCTTTGTAAAGCCCGTCAGCTTTAAGGCCAGCTGTGTGGATAAAAATATCGACCTGCAGTCTCTGGAGTTTCATATTTTTGCTTTGTCTGGTCAGGAAGTCACGGATGAGCGGCTAATGACAGATCTGAGTGTCGATTATGTCAACAGTGCTCCTTTCAAGGCAGTGAAAATCTGGAAAGATTCAAAAGAGCAGCGGTTGAAGGACGGTGTCTACAGGCTCAGTGTAAAGGGAAAGGATCTGGCGGGAAACTCTGCTGCCGGCAAAACGGGACTCATTTTTTCTGTGAACAGAGAGGGCGCAGCCTATATACTGGCACGGGATTTTCAGGAGAGAACAGCAGACGGATATCTTCGGGGGAGGAAAGATCTGGTCATCAGTGAATACAGTGTGAATCCAACACTGACCCAGATTAAGATTATCCGGGAAAACCAGGACCAGTATGTCCTTGCTGAAAAAGATTACAGCCAAAAGACAGAAACACTCCCTGCCGGTTCAGGGGCCTGGTCCGGCTGGATAAAGAAGACCCTTTGTCTGCCGGCCGGTCTCTTTGAGCAGGAAGGCTCCTATAAAATATTGATAAAAACCAAAGCCTTTGACAGCGCTGGCGGCAGCAGGAGAGTGATTAACCAGACCGATAATGAGATCAAAGGAAAGCGTATGTCTTTTATCGTGGACCGGACGCCTCCCCAGGTCCGGCTGGGAGGGCTGGATCAAAGAATCTATGAAGGGAAGGAGCATATTTTCCGATTAACGGTGATGGATAATGTGGCCCTTGACAGGGTGGAGCTTTCTGTGGAGAAGGGGATCTTCAGGAAAGGAAAAGAAGTCAGAATCATATATCCGAAGGATCTGGACAAAATGAACAGCATTCTTTTGAAACTAAAAGCCTATGGGGGATATCAGATGATCCGGTATGATGCCTGGGATGAAGCAGGCAATCATTTAAATTCAGATTACAGCAATGACAGCAGAAGCTGCCTTGTGGCAGAATTGGCCGGCAGACCGAAGGATTCTTCGGGAAAAACTGATGCTCTGACAGTGATGGACGGGCAGGGAGACTCTGCAAAAATACAAGAGGCCGAGAAGGGAATGAAGTATCTGCCGGGGCTCTTCGTCACTTTATTTATATTGTTCCTTCTGGCCGGCGGCTTTTGGGTTTTGAAGGATAAGAAGAACATGAGGATGAAAGAAGGATGATGGACAGGCCTGATGGGTTCTGTTATGATTATATATAAAAATATACGTTTCATTAATGAAAGGGCTGCTTAAAGAATGAATTTACAGGTCGGAGAGATAATCAGGATGAAGAAAAAGCACCCGTGCGGCACAAATGAGTGGGAGATTCTGCGGATTGGGATGGATTTCCGGCTCAGATGTTCTGGATGCGGCAGAGAGATTATGGTTCCCCGCAGACTGGTGGAAAAAAGTTTTCGGGGATATATCAATAAAGAATCATAATTATCAGTTTTCTGTGAAAAGGGTATCCTTTATCGCTCATAAAAAACTGCAAAAAAATATTTAATTTGAAACTTGTTTTTATTAAGGCTCTGTGATAAAATAGGCAACTGTGATACTATTTAATCCTTGCTCTTCCGAAGGGGAGGGCCATAAAAGTCCAGAAGGAGGTGCAGATGACCATGAATAAGTACGAATTGGCTTTGGTTATTAATGCAAAACTCGAAGATGACGCTAGAGCTGATGCCGTCGAGAAAGTAAAAGAGCTCATTGAGAGATATGGCGGTACGATTACTGACGTTGATGAATGGGGTAAGAAGAGATTAGCTTACGAGATTCAGAAGATGAGAGAAGGATATTACTATTTCATCCACTTCGATGCTGCTAGTGATTGCCCGGCTGAGATCGAACGTCGAGTTCGTATCATGGAGCCAGTTATCAGGTATTTATGCGTTAAGCAGGATGCGTAACGCATAGCAAAGAGGAGGATTTCAATGAATAAAGTTGTTTTGATGGGACGTCTTACAAGAAACCCGAATGTTTCATATTCTCAGGGTGAGAATGCGACGTGCGTAGCAAGATATACTTTAGCAGTTGATCGCAGATTCCGGAGAGAGGGAGGTCAGGATGCAGACTTCATCAGCTGTGTTGCCTTTGGCAGACAGGGAGAATTTGCTGAGAAGTACCTGAAGCAGGGAACAAAGATCGCACTTTCCGGAAGAATTCAGACAGGCAGTTATGTTAATCGTGAAGGCGTCAAGGTATATACAACAGATGTTGTTGTCGAGGAGCAGGAGTTTGCGGAGAGTAAGGCAGCGGCTGCAAATACTGCTGGATATCAGCAGAATTATCAGCCTTCTTCCTATACGGAAGCAGCTAAGCCGGCACCGGCACAGCCTAATCCGGCTAATGCCAGCGGTGCGCCAAACGACGGTTTTATGACGATTCCCGAGGGGATTGATGAGGAACTGCCTTTCATTTAATAATGAAAGTACTTAGGAGGTAATATCAATGGCATACGGCAGAGATCGCGGCGATTCTCCCATGAGAAGAAGAGGCGGCCGCAGAAGAAGAAAAGTCTGCGTATTTTGTACAGATCAGAACGCAGTTATCGATTATAAGGATACCAACAGATTAAAAAGATATGTTTCCGAGAGAGGCAAGATCCTTCCCCGGAGAATCACAGGCAACTGTGCTAAGCATCAGAGAGCTCTTACTGTAGCGGTTAAGAGAGCAAGACATATCTCTTTAATGCCTTATACTGTAGAATAATATATTCTATATAGAGATTTTATGCCATGGCGGCCCTGGGCTGCCATGGCTATCTTTATTTAATGCAAAGAAAATAAGCCCGCGGCAGACTGGCAGGAAGTACACTACATTGAGGAGAGAAGGTTTATGGCAGACAGACAAGGGGAGTACAGCCGGATAGATCATCCCATACCTCCCCTATATGATGAGAATTCCAAAATACTGATACTGGGAAGTTTTCCTTCCGTGAAATCCAGGGAAGCGGCCTTCTTTTACGGCCATCCGCAGAACCGGTTCTGGCGGACGCTGGCCGCAGTGCTGTCAGAAGACACTCCTGAGACAATGGAGGAAAAGAAGGAATTTCTTCATCGGAATCATATCGCCGTCTGGGATGTGATAGAGAGTTGTGAGATTATCGGTTCTTCTGACAGCAGCATAAGAAATGTGGTTCCCAATGATATTGCTGTGATCCTTGATGGAGCGGATATCCGGCAGATTTACTGTAATGGGGCCAAATCCCATGAGTATTACTGCAGATATCAGGAGAAGAGATTCGGAAGGAAGGCAGTGCGGCTTCCTTCCACCAGTCCGGCCAATGCTGCTTTTTCGCTGGACCGCCTGGCCAGTCAATGGAAGCAGATCTGCAGACCTCTTCAGGCGGCTCCGTCCGGCATCGGACAGGTGCTTTTGGACTGGTACGACTATAATGCGAGGCTTCTTCCCTGGAGAAGCGACCCGACACCGTATCATGTTTGGGTTTCTGAAATCATGCTTCAGCAGACCAGAGTGGAGGCAGTAAAAGAGTACTATGATCGGTGGATGACCCGTCTTCCTGATGTTAAAGCCCTGGCGGAGGTGCCGGATGATACATTGATGAAACTCTGGGAGGGGCTGGGCTATTATAATCGAGCCAGAAATCTGAAAAAAGCAGCCATATTGATTGTGGAAAAATATGGGGGAATGATTCCTGGTGATCCGCAGTCCTTGAGAGAGCTTCCGGGGATTGGGGAATACACATCGGGAGCAATTGCTTCCATCGCCTTTGGCCTGCCGGTCACGGCTGTGGATGGCAATGCCTTAAGAATCTTTTCCAGGCTGCTGGCTCTGGAAGGGGATATTCAAAAAACAGCTGTCCGCAGAAAAATCGCGGAAGAAATTCAGCGAATTCTCCCGAAAGAGAGAGCCGGAGATTTCAATCAGGCGCTGATGGATCTGGGCTCTTCGGTCTGCCTTCCTCACGGCAGGCCTCTCTGTGACACCTGTCCCTTTGAGGCTGCCTGCACAGCCAGGAGTATGGGCAGGGAGCAGGACTTTCCCAGTAAGAAAGAAAAGAAAAAACGCCGGGTAGAACAGCTGACGGTATTTTTTATAGAGACTGACCGAGGAATTGTCGTTCATAAAAGGCCTGACCGGGGACTCTTGTCCGGCCTTTGGGAGCTGCCCAATACTTCTGAGAGAATGGAAACAGACCGGGCCCAGGACTGGCTGATCGGTCAGTTTGATCAGAAGGACGGCCCGGATTTCCAAATGAATTCTCTGGGTGAAGGAAAACATATTTTTACCCATGTTGAATGGAGAATGATGGGGTATTATGTGAAGATCAGGCATTTGCCGGAATCGCTGCTCCGGAAAAAAAGCTGGATTCTGGTATCTGCCAGAGACCTGAAAGAACAATATGCCATGCCGTCAGCTTTTGATTGTTTTACAAATGCCATTTTGGCAGACTGAAACCTGAGACTGGCCTTGGCCGGTTTCGGATAACCAAAAAACTGCGGCCATGAAATGGAGAACGAGATGAGATTCAGACCATGTATAGATATACATAATGGAAAGGTGAAACAGATTGTCGGCGGGAGTCTGATGGACCAGGGGGACTATGCCAGGAATAATTTTATTTCTGAAAAAAACGGGGACTACTATGCTGGGCTCTATCGGGATGCCGGTCTCAAAGGGGGCCATATCATCCTGCTGAATCCGGCGGACAGCCCATACTATCAGGAGGATCTGCGACAGGCAAAGATGGCCCTTGGCGCCTATCCGAACGGACTCCAGATTGGCGGCGGGATGAATGCCGACAATGCAGCCGCCTTTCTAGAGATGGGAGCAACCCATGTCATAGTGACATCCTATGTCTTTAAGGATGGAAGGATTCACTATGGGAACCTGGAGAAAATGAAAAAGGCTGTGGGAAAGGAACATCTTGTCCTGGATCTCAGCTGTCGTAAAAGGGGAAGGGATTATTATATTGTGACGGACAGATGGCAGAGATTTACCACAGAAAAACTGTCTGAAACTTTACTGGACCAGCTGGCAGACTACTGTGCAGAATTTCTTGTTCATGCTGTGGATGTGGAAGGAAAGGCAGCAGGGATCGAGGAGGACCTGGCAGGCCTTCTGGGCAGGAGCCGGATGCTTCCGGTCACTTATGCCGGGGGCGTGGCCAGCCTTGATGATCTGAGAAAACTGAAAGTTCTTGGACAGAACAGGGTGGATGTTACCATCGGCAGTGCCCTGGATCTGTTTGGAGGGCCTTTGAAGTTTGATGAGGTTCTGGCATTGATTAACAGCTGATTATGGGACTGTCTGTGGCTGTTCAAAAGCAAAAGGAAATGTTACAATAAAACTGGCGCCTTAAGTAAGGCTGTCTTTAACTGGTTTGAGATGAAGCACATTTGAAATGAAGATCCAGAGGAGGAGGGTATGAAGGTTATGAGAGGTCAGCGGATGAAAAAGCGTCTTATGACAACGATGACAATGATTTGCCTGCTTTCGGCTGCTTTTTGGCTGTCCGGATGCGGTGGAAGCGGCGGCAGTGCAGAAACTGACAGCGGCAGTACTGAAAACAGCAGTTTAACGGATGACGGAAATAAAACAGAAACTCCCAAAGAGGCAGAGAAGGAGCAGAAGGAAATGAAGTGGTGGCAGAAAATCAATGCCTACGAAATCTATGTGAATAGCTTTCAGGACAGTGATAATGATGGGTATGGCGACCTGAACGGTATCCGGGCCCATCTGGATCATCTGAGTGATCTGGGAGTCGGCGCGGTATGGCTGACGCCGGTCTACGCATCACCCATGGTAGACAACGGTTATGATGTCGCTGATTTTTATGAGATCAATCCACGCTACGGTACCATGGAGGACATGGAAAACCTGATTAAGGAAGCGGATGAAAAAGGAATCAAGATTGTCATGGATCTTGTATTCAATCACACTTCTGATCAGTGTAAATGGTTCGTGGAATCCTCGAAGAGCAAAGATAATCAATACAGTGACTGGTATATCTGGAGAGATCCCAGGGAGGACGGCAGCGCCCCCAATAACTGGAGGTCGATTTTTGGCGGTTCAGCCTGGACCTGGTGTGAGGCCCGCGGCCAGTATTATCTGCATACGTTCGCTTCCGCTCAGCCCGATCTGAACTGGGCAAATCCTGATGTCCGCCAGGCCCTATGTGATGTGGCCAACTTCTGGATCGACAAAGGAGTCGGCGGCTTCCGCATGGATGCGATCCCCTATATCAAGAAGCCGGCAGACTTTTCTGACGGCCCGGCAGATGATGTCGAGGGCATGACAGGCATCCATAATATGACGGCCAATACAGAGGGGATTCTGGATTATCTGAAGGAATTCAAAGAAAAGGTTACAGATGGAAAAGACGTATTTACTGTGGCGGAGGCAAATGGAGTGAAACCTGATCAGCTGTACCGCTGGGTAGGTAAGCAGGGCGTTTTTGATATGCTGTTTGAGTTCAGTCACGTTTATCTGGAGTTTAAGGATTCTGATCTTTGGTGCAAAGCGTCAGAATGGACGCTGACGGATTTAAAGAAGGCCTTGTCTGAAAGTCAGAAGGCCACCGCTGACAATGGCTGGTATCCGATTTTCTTTGAGAATCATGATCAGCCTCGATCCATTGATCATTTCTTCCCGAAGGATGCGGATCCGGAACTCGCCGGGAAGGCTATGGGAACCATTCTCCTGACTTTGAGGGGAACCCCCTTCATCTATCAGGGAGAGGAACTCGGATATAAAAATGTTGCATGGTCATCCATCGATGATTACAATGATCTGAATACCAGGAGTCAATATGAAATTGCCCTGAAAGAAGGACTCTCCAAAGAGGAAGCTTTGGGCTGTGCTCATCGCTTCAGCCGTGATAATGCCAGAACGCCGATGCAGTGGGACGACAGTGAAAATGCAGGCTTCACCAAAGGGAAACCCTGGCTGCCGGTTCATGATGACTATGCAGGGATGAATGCCAAAGTGGAGGACAAAAAAGAGGACTCTGTACTTTCCATGTACAAAGCCCTTGCTGTATTACGCCGGGATAATCCCGTGCTGATCAATGGCAGCTATGAAGAAAAATTACAGGATAGTGAACAAATATATGCCTACATCCGGGAAAATGAGGATGACCGTGTTCTTGTGATGGTCAACTTCACGGGAGACAACCTTACCTATGAGACTTCAGAAGTTGGAATCAATAACAAAGAAAAGGCGGACCTTCTGATCAGCAATTATCCGGATCAAAG
Source organism: Anaerobutyricum sp. (assembly GCA_045112755.1). Taxonomy (GTDB): domain Bacteria; phylum Bacillota; class Clostridia; order Lachnospirales; family Lachnospiraceae; genus Anaerobutyricum. The sequence goes on along the minus strand of JBGUIF010000069.1, from coordinate 943 downwards.
CAAAAACATTGGCAGCCTCCGCCCCTATGAAGCAGTGGTGATCCGCTGCAAGTAGGCAGAGACAGCGAAAGTAAATATCAGGGCAGATCTGCTTTGGACAGGGCAATGGTGATCCCTTTGTATTTGGCCTTGTCACGGAGAATCTGTCCATGTCCGGCCGCCAGGTAAGAACTGGCAGTTGATACAGAGAGCACGCCGGTATTCTCAGCGACAAAATCTGAGCCGGCAATACCCAGGGAAGATATATCCAGACTGGCGATTTCATCAGTATCCACAATCTGAACAGGGACCTTAAGATGTTCTGCAGTGCTGAGGATGCCGGCTTCGTCGGCTTTTAAAGGAATCGTGCTGATACATTTCAGGGAGAGGGGTGAAAGCCCCTCTTCTTTTAATGTCTGAAGCAGGGCGGCTTCTATGGAAGGCCCGTCCATGTTCCTCTTACAGCCGATGCCGGCACATACGGTCCTGGGTCGAAGATAGAGTACCGGCTGATTGGAAGCCGCCTTCAGGCAGAATCCTTCGTCGATGACGACAGTGGGACAGCAATCGCTTTGGGCCAAAACTCTGTCTACGGGTACCGGCTCAAGAATCAGAGGCTGTCCCTTGAATTCTTCAAACTGGTAATTGCTGATGACACGGACCTTCTGCCCTTCCAGCAGAGCGCCGCTGACCCTTTTTAATTGGCCGATATTTTCTATGGCCATTCCGTGGGCCTTGGCGAAGGAATCAAAGGATATGATTCCGGCCACATCGGTGGCAGTGGTTATGACAGGATCTCCTCCGGCAAGCCAGGCCATCTCCCGGGCCAGATCGTTGGCTCCGCCCAGATGACCGGATAAAAGACTTATGGCATGCCGCCCTTCCTGGTCGAGAACGACAACAGCAGGATCGCTGGTCTTATGGACGATCAGAGGGGCCAGAATCCTGACAACAATACCTGTTG
>JBGUIF010000068.1:0-6919 GCA_045112755.1 Anaerobutyricum sp. | reverse complement strand
GGTTTCCTCAGCCCTTTTATGGAAGATGTCACCTGAAGCTGGCTGCTGTGGCCCTGGTTACTGCCGTCCTTGCTGCTGTAGTCCTGGCTGCTGTAGTCCTGGCTGCTGTGGTCCTGGCTGCTGCCATCCTTTCTCTCCTGCTCCTTCTGCTGCAGATATCTTGATGTTGCCGCATGGACCGTCAAAACTCCTGAAGCTCCCTGCCCTTTTTTCAATCTGTCAGGGCTGAAGCCCATGAAAAGTTCTGCAGAAATCCCTGCCAGCAGGGCAGCCAGAAGCAGCTTCCTTAATGCCATGACCAAAAGCCTGCTGCCCCCGGTCCTGAAGAATCTTTTTTCCAGATCTCTTCTCAGGTTCCCGGCAAATGTATTGCTGCTCCTGTTTGCGATGAGTCCAGTAACTTTCCGGATTTGCCGGGCCTGATTTCCTGCTGTGAAAGCCTTCTTTTTCCTGAAACTAAAGCCCTTACGGACCGGCGATGCCGGCTTTTTGGGAAGTTTCACCGGCTTCATCGGTTTAATCCAGGTTTTTTTCTTTTTCTTCCGTCCCAAAAACATATCCGTCCTCCTTTAAACCGGTGCGCTGGTATCTCCACCTTGCCTGTCAAGCTGGGGCAGGGGTCTGGTCGTCATCAGATTATACTCCCGGATCAGCTGAATCAAGGTGTAAAGGATAAAGGCAAAAAGAAATACTGTCCCGCCATAATAATAGATATCATAGTGAGGATTGGCCAGAAGAAGCAGTCTGGAGAGAATGATCGCAGCCAGCAGGACATAAGAATCATTCACCAGCCTTTTCTGATTCCAATGGCGATGTCCGGACCGGACACTAACCCCCATAACGATGGCAGCGATAATCATAATCAGGGATGAGAGTGCGGAATCGAGGCGCATCTCTGTAAAGATACAGATTCCCCACAGAATGACAAGGATAACCAGACCGGCCATCGCAGAATTAAAGAGTTTTTCTACTTCCTCTTGTTTCTTTTTTTCTTCTTCAGCTCTGGTCTTTGTCCACAATGATTTGATCCCTGCATCTTCCAGTTTGAAATCCCGCTTGTAGATCGTAGTTACCGATATCATATAAATGGCAGATACCACCATGGCCGGCAGACCGCTCAGGGCAAGCAGATACCGGGGTATCACCGCCAGGAAAAGATTCAGCAGAAAATAGATGGGCACAGCGGTAAGCACAGCGCCGATCAGAAATCGTCCGATATCCACCGGAAGATCAGCGGTCACCTTCCCGGTCTGACCGTTGACCACAGAGTAGGCAACCCGGCTGCCTTTTCGGTAAGTGAGGAACCACATGGGAAAAAGAACACTTTTTGCAGGTTCCTTCTTCATGGACAGGTCCTCGGCTTTGGGCTTTTTCCCCGACGCCCGAACCGAATCGAAATCCTTATACGCCTCCTCCTGGCCCAGCCTTTCCACCAGGCTCTCCATGGCAAACTGATCGGCCTCCTTCTGGTAGACCTGGCTGGCTACATCCCCGGAATCCGCATAAAAACCACAGAGATAGGAGGGCTGAAAGTCCTTGATCTCCTCCGTATCATATGGGATCACAGCCTGGCTGATCTCATCATCAAGACTGGAGGATCCGTCAAAACTCACACCATGGCAGGTACTGTTGACCTGGCCGGTGAGCTGGTGAATCTCCGTAATCTCATAATGACCCTGGGTATATTCTTTAGTCCCAACGACCTTGTAATCACCGTCAAAGTTATAGTCGTACATCCAGAAAGGCATGTAGATCGGCCGGAAGGTTTCAAGGGCATCCTCATCCTTCATCTTGCGGGGCGTATAAATCATACCGGCCGTTTTTTTCTTATAGGCTTTCTTACAATCCTCCTTCGTCATCCTGAAGGGAATGATTTTCTGAGGCCGGGTCTCCTCACGCATCTTTTTGGTCAGCACAGAAAATGAACCACAGTAGGGACAGAAACCGGTGATGGACTCGTCTGTCGTCAGGAGTTCCCCGCCGCAGTTGGGACAGGTATAGACACAGACACTGTAAGTGGCCGCCGGACCCGTTTCCATCGTATAGGATCCGGGGCCGGCCGTCTCATTCACCCGGTAGGTCTGGGGATCAAAGTCGGATTCACAGTGATCACAATGGAGCTGCTGGCTTGGGATATCAAATCGCAGGGCACCCCCACAGTTCACACATTCATACATAGTCACTCCTCCTCTCATAGACCGGATGTGGTCCGGTCAGAAAAGAGCCATCATCCGGCATAGAATAATTCTTCAAACAGGTCCTCAGCATTTACTCCGTCAATCAAGGCAGGGTAAGTACCCTCCACGATAAAACGCACCAGGCTGCCATCTTTCAGTCTGGCATCCAGGACTTTCTCTCCATCTGTCCGATAAAGGTCAAAAGTTGAACCGGAAGGAACGGTGACATTCTTTTTCGTGACATTTCCCTTCTCATCAACCTGGTCAAGATGGATGTCTTTTTTGGATTTCAGCTGAATCTTCCCTTTGATCATATAGTAGGGATCCGATGATTCCGGAAGGCCGTTATCAGCCAGTTTAAATGTCTTACTCCCACTGTAGGTGCTCAGAATGTCAAACCTTTTGGTGAGAGGCATCAGGTCCGGATCGGTCAGGACAGCACAGTAATTTAAATCGTCCTCCCCTTCCACGTCACAGGAAGACACTGCCAGGTCCACGGAATCCACAAAGGCCGCTTTGCCGCTGCTCAGATCGTAAATATCGATACTGCTGTAATCATTGTCTGTCAGACCGAAAAGATAAAGCCAGGCTTTACCGTCGGCCGTGAGGAAGATCATCTGATTCATACTGTAATAGTAGAGGTCTCCCTTACCCTTGGATGGACTGAGTTCCTGGTCATTAACCTTTATCTTGACTCCTGTAATGACATCCCCCTCGTCGTCGAGCTCACGGTCAACAGAAATCCGATCGATTTTGCCGTCCCGGTCAACATCCAGATCAAGGGTCTCGTAATCCAGCATTTCCACACTGGCCCCGGCATCTTCCGCCGGCCTGTAATTCTCTGTAAACAGGTCACCATAAGAAGTGTAAGGCAATGTGACACTCAGAACTCCGGCCGCATAAGGGCCAATCTCATAGGGACTGAAGAAAAAGCAGACTCCCTGGGGTTCCAGAACCCAGGTCAGTTTCAGATCATCTTCCTGCCTGACCTCCTTGGCGAGGGTCTCAGGCATCTCCGGGAAGAAAGTGTCCTCCCCGTATTTTTCCACAAGCTCTTTTTTCAGAGCCTCCACCAGCCCGTCCTTATCTTTTACAATATCGTCCAGGAGGATCTCCTTTCCGCTGCCGGTATCATAATTGCCGCTGGATACATCCGTACCTCCATGGACGCCTCCGGCATAGCTGTAATCTGAGTACAGAAAACTGACTGCCGTCTCATCTGCCCGCCGCACACAGCACTGGTTCTGGATGGCATAGGGAACCTGCTCGTCATAGACATTTTCCGGATGCTCCTTCCTCTGTTTCAGATATTCTTCAGCCATCTCTTTCGCTTTTTTCTCACTGTCAGTCCGGTAGTCTTCCAAAGCCTTGTTCAAGGCCGGAAATGCAGCGGCACTCTCCGGTGTCAGTCTCAGCGAATCATGAAATGCATCCAGATAGAGACCGGAATCATCCTCCGCACGCTCACTCAGATACAAAGAGCCTCGCATCAACTGCGGTCGCCCGGAGGCCGCCTTCAGTGTCACAGTCTGCCCCGGTCCTGCCAGTAAGCCTGCGGAAATGACCATACACATTCCAAAAACTATCGCATTTCTTATGGTTTTAAAAGAGTATTTACCCATGTCAACAACCCCCTTTTTCATCACTGATTATATTTTTATTATTATAGCAAAAAAACGATTCTCTGGGAACATTCAGCATTTATTATAAAATGTATTTATGAAAATATGTTGTCCTCTGCAGCGTTGTAAATGGTAAATACTGAGTGTCTTCAGTCTATCCAACCAATCTGAGATAATGAGTCTTAAGAATCTTAAGACTTTTTAGACAGAGGAGGTTAGACTATGGACACTGCGTTAACAGTTAGAACTATGCGTCGTCATTCCTGGGCTCTCATGATCCGAAAGCAGGCAGATAGTGGTCTTTCGATCAACGAGTGGTGTCGTCAAAACGATATCTCTCCAAAAACTTTTTATTATAGAAGGAAACAAGTCCAGTCTATGATCTTGGACAATGCACAAGAAGCCAGATTTGCAGAGATTACTCCTCCTGCACCATCATCATCTTGTTCATCGGGATTCTCAGGTGCTCCGGCTATGGCATTTAGTCCACAGTTGATACTGTCTGCCAGAGGAGTCATGATCGGGATCAACGAAGATACGCCAAAGCAATTGCTCGCCAATACGTTGGAGATCCTCCATCATGCTTAGGGAAGCGGCCACCAATGGAATACGTAAGATCTTTGTTGCCTGCGGCTATACAGATCTCCGCAAAGGGATCGATGGACTCTCTTATCTGGTACAGGAGGAATTCAGTCTCGACCCCTTAGAAAGAGGGACACTCTTCCTCTTCTGCGGGAGGAGGTCTGACCGTATCAAAGGTCTCCTGTTTGAAGGGGATGGATTTCTCCTTCTCTATAAGAGGCTTATTCCCGGCTCACGCTTCCAATGGCCAAGGAACAAACGGGAAGCACAGGAACTCACTCCCGAGCAGTACGCATGGCTCATGAAAGGCTTCAATCCCCTTAAACCAGGTCTCATCCGGGAAGTCAGGCCTGACCGCCTCGGATGATATCTTTGTGAAAAACGGAGAAATTTCTCATCGTTTTCAGCATCGGAAAAACTGCTCTGTTACAGCATATATTTCCTTCCGGGACAAGGCATATCCGTTTATATGGGGCAATGTTTTCGGAAGGATACGAACTTTGACAAGTGAATACCCCGACTTCCATACAGGCATCACACTTCCTTGTATCCATAGGCAATCTGACGAAGTCTGACATGCCGAAAAATGGCTTATTTCCGCCGTTTCTGCTATAATAAAGTCAGAGATACGGAGGGCAGGGATGAAAGAGAAGCTGACAAAAGAACAACTGAATGCTATGTCGAAAGAGTCACTGGTCGCAATGGTCTCTTCCATGCAGGATCAGGTCACCCAGCTCAATGCCAGGATGGACAACCTCATGGAACAGATCGCTCTGGCCAACAACCGACGTTTCGGACGCAAGACAGAGAAGCTGGACCAGGTCAGCGGGCAAGGTTACTTTGACAGCGAAGGAAATATCTACTTCAATGAAGCAGAAGCCATTTCCGATGCCAGTCCGGATTCCGAAGAGCCTACCATAGAGACGGCAACCCGGAAACGCACTCCCCGTCCCAAGGGAAAGAAAGAGCAGGATCTGAGCAGATTCCCGGTCATCCAGGCCCCGACGATCGAGGTCCCGGAAGAAGAGCTGGTCAAAACCTTTGGCTCCCTTGACAACTGCAGACGTATGCCGGATGAGGTCTTTCAGAGGCTCCTCTACATCCCGGCTGGATGGAAAGTAGAAGAGACCCACGTCGCTGTATACCGCAGCAAAAGAGGGGAACCAAAGTTCATCAAGGGTGATACTCCCCCTTATCTGCTGCGCGGCAGTATCGTCAGTGCTTCCCTTGAAGCAGCTATCATCAATGCCAAGTTTGCCAATGCCCAGCCTTTCCGGCGGATCGAAAAAGATTTCGAGCAGAACGGCGTGAGCATCTCTGAGCAGAACATGGCATCATGGACGATCAAATGTGCCGATCGTTATCTGTCAAGGCTGTATGATCATCTCCATGAACTGTTAAAAAGATACCATGTGCTCCAGGCAGATGAGACCCGGGTCGAAGTGGCAAAGGATGGCCGTAAGGCCGGGAGCCAGAGCTTCATGTGGGTATATCGTACTGGTAAGTATTATAAGGAACGACCGATCGTCCTATATGAGTACCAGAAAACGAGGAACCACAGCCATCCGTTGGAATTCCTGGATGGTTTTGAAGGTTATCTGGTCTGCGATGGCTTCCCGGGATATAAGACCATGAGCCGCAAGGCGGGCGGGATCACGATCGCACAATGTTTTGCCCATGCCCGGAGGAAGTTCTCTGATGCAGTGAAAGCATCGAAGGGTTCCAAATATCCTGAACGGAGCAAAGTAGCATCGGATGCCCTGCAGATGATCGCTGCGATCTATCATGCGGAAGGAAAGCTCCAGGACATGACAGCAAAAGAACGGCAGAGGAGACGGAAGATAAAGGTCCGTCCGCTTGTTGACGCCTTCTTTTCATGGATACATAAAACAGCTTCTGATCAGACCATCCTTATGAGCGATGATACCTATAAAGGGATCCAATACTGCATCAATCAGGAGGAATACCTGAAGACGTTCCTGAAAGACGGCGAGATCCCGATCGACAATAACTGCGCCGAAGGCTCGATCCGAAGTTTCACAATAGGCCGCCGGAACTGGATGGTGATCGACACCATATCCGGCGCACGGGCAAGTGCGATCATCTACAGTCTGGTCGAAACAGCAAAAGCAAACAACTTACACACCTACCGCTACTTTGAATATCTTCTTACTGAGCTTCCAAAACTCAAGGAGTTTACTGATCCGGAAGAAGAATTACAGGCAATGGAGAAGCTGCTTCCCTGGTCGGAATCACTTCCAGAAATATGCCATAAACGGGGCCGCTGAAAAGCGGCTTTAACTTTTGTCGGGGCACTCACTATTTACCACTTACGCAGCGTTAATGATCGTCCATGAATTCCCTGAACCACAAAAAAAGACCGATGGTCCGGGTCTTTCCGGTCCATCGGTCTTTTTTGCATGATAACAAGACGGATTATTATATTTTATAGGGTATTCAAAGTTTTTTATGGTCAGGTTTTTTTAGGGGCGCTTTTTAGGGTCTGGTTTTAGGGTTTGGTTTTAGGGTCTCGATATA
>JBGUIF010000067.1:0-12393 GCA_045112755.1 Anaerobutyricum sp. | reverse complement strand
GCAAGGCTGAAGTAAGCCATCCGATACTCCGCCATATTGACAGCATTCATAAAGCTGGCTGCTGCCTCCTCATAATCACCGGAATGGTAATAGCGGGTTCCCACCTGATACATCTTTTTTGCGGCTGGAAGACTGCCTTCAAAGCTCTTCTCCTTCTCCAGACGATATGCTTTGGCAATCTTTCTGGCCTTGACCACAGACTTCTCATATTTCATATTCACTTCATAATGGCCGTCACCTTTTTTCAGGAGCAGTGTCTGTGTTGTCAGCGCCTCCAGCAGTTTTTTAAGCACTTCTTCCGTCTCATCATAAGGCACACTGCTGTAGAGGATCTTTCTGGTCTCCCTCAGATCCACCCGGGTGCCTGCAGTGAGCGGCAGCTGCCCCAGGAAAAAAACAGAATGTTTCATGACCTTCTTCTTGTCCTCCACATCGGAAGCGCTCTCGACCATTCGGGCCATTTTTTCGATATTTCCTTTTTCCAAGGTCCTTCCCTCGAGCATAGAGAGAATCTTTGACTGATCTACTGTCATCTTTTCACCCCCACCTGTCCTCCTTGCTGTCATATACTAAAAACAGGAATCGTCATTCCTATGAGATAACATATTGAATCACTGCCTGGAGGGATTCAATCCCTCCGGGCAGTGATAGTTCCGGTCCTGTATAACGGGGAAAAGCATCCCCTGTCTTCCAAATATTATCTGAGCAGAGCCTCCACCTGAAGCTTGTTAATGAAGCCCACGTTCTTATTCACAACCTCTCCCTTGTCAAAAACAATGAGGGTCGGAATGCTCATAACACGAAACTTGCGGGAAAGCGCGCCTTCCTCATCCACATTCACCTTGCCGACAATCAGGTCAGGATTCTCTCTGGCAATCTCATCAATCACCGGTGAGAGCATGCGGCAGGGTCCGCACCAGGATGCCCAGAAATCAAGGAGTACCTTACCCTTTGCCTGGAGAACTTCCTTTTCAAAATTATCTACGGTAATCGTCTTAATCTCGCCCATAAACTTACCTCCATAAACTGTGTATATCCACTAACATATCTGATAAAAGTGTTCAATTCATGTATTCCTGCAATAAATAATAAAAAAAATCGGGGTAACAGGATTCGAACCTGCGACCTCACGGCCCCCAGCCGTGCGCTCTAACCAAACTGAGCCATACCCCGATAAACACATATTCTTATGCGCAAAATCTATTCTACAGCATTGTCGCAAAAAAGTAAAGAATTTATTTTACTCTTCTGCTGATTTTCTTTTTTCTCTGTATATCTCATCTATTCTTTTTCCTGTTCCCGGTCATTCTTTCCCTTTTCGTCCTCATTTTTTCCTTTGGAAATACTGGAAAAAAATCCGGAGAAAAACTCCAGAACCATAAACGCAATAAAAGTACCGAAACAGGCCATTACAAATAACTTCATATGCAGCAGTCCTCTCACTTTTTTATTATTTTCTCAAGACTGTACAAAAAAGTCAATGTCAATCTTTTTGCCAAATGAAAAAATCAGAGATTAAACATAATTGTTATAAAATAAAATTTTATTTTACCTGTCTGTGCCTTATTTTAATATCGTTTTTATATTATACTTCTATTAAAAGATAATTATTCTGATTTAATATTGTGAAGAGGTAATCTATAATGACAGAACAACAAAATAAGGAAATGGGCGTTCGTCTTGCGAAACTTCGCCGCAGTTCAGAAATGACCCAGGAAGATCTGGCAGAAATCCTCGGAGTAACAACAAAACATGTCAGCCACGTCGAGAGGGGTAAGGCAGCTTTGTCCTTACGTCATTTAGTGAAACTCAGTGATATGTACAACTGCAGCCTTGACTATCTAATCATGGGTAAACCACATGACCAGGCCCTGGCGAAACTGCCAAAAGCGGTCTTTGAAATTATGTACTCCGGTAATGACCAGGAAATCGACCTGTTAATTCGTTATCTGAATTTCTTTTGCGAACTGCAGAAAAAGTAACCATACCGACAAAAAATAATCATGGGACTCAGATTCAATCTGAAATCCCATGATAATTTTTTTGAAAAAATTCTTTCAGGTACCTGATGGCGGTCTTGTAACTCTCCCCCAGAAAACCATGTCCGCCTCCCTCTATGACCTTATAATCTATTTTTTTATAACAGCGGGCAGTCTGGTCAGCAGAGGATACCGGCACCATAATATCACTGTCTCCCTGCAGCAAAAGCACCGGGCCTTTGTAGCTGCCGATTTCTTTATAAGGGTCATAATCCCATATATCTTCCACATATTTCTTTCCGATGGTGATCCATCCCATCAGATTAAACTCATCAGGAACCTGGTCCAGACTGTCAAAAATCAGATGAACATAATCTTTGACCACGAATGCAGGAAAAAGCATAACTACACCGGCCACCTCTGTCGGATGCCGGGAGGCCGTGATTGCCGCAACCTGTGCTCCCTGACTTCCTCCTGCCAGTATAATCTGATCCCTGTCCACGAAAGGCCATGATGCGGCCTGCTCCAGCACTTCCTCCATATCTTCAATTTCCGTAAAAAGAGACATATTTCTGGTGTCCCCGGAACTTTTTACATGCTTTCCGCCGCCGCGGAAATCAAATACATAGACAGCGATTCCCAGATCATGAAGATCCCTGGCATAGCGGGCTACATCCCGGTGGCTGCCCCCCAGGCCATGTCCCACAATCGCCAGAGGAAAGGGCCCTTCCCCCTCGGGCATATAAATTTCCCCATAGATTGTCTGGCCGTCTATCTGCAGACATCGGATCTCTGTCTCGAACACCGGGTCATCTCCCCGAACCCCGCCGGCATGGGCCGCAGGGGCCTGGGACCAGCTGAGAAGGACTGCCGCCAATGTCCATATGATTATATACAGTAGTTTTTGTCTTTTCTGCATCTTCTTTACTCAATGGCTTCTGCCGTGGATGGTGCCCCGGGTTCTGTCGACACATCCGCCGCTGAATAAAATTCAAAGGTCTCCCCCGGAGAAAGCTGATCCCATTCAGAATCTACCACGTTGACCGTGACCATGTCATTTTCCAGGATAGCTGCACAGGTGACGGCGGCCTTGTCATCGGCTTTCAGGGTAAAATTGAGAGTCTCTCCCTCCATCTTGCCGCTTCCGCTGAGATTACCCTGTCCTGCCAGAGACATTTTGACGCTGTAGCGACCGTTGCCAAGAGAGTGGATTTCCAGAGAAGAGTCATCCTCCTTCTTTACAAAAGTCCCCTCGATCCCGCCGTCTGCCGAGTCTTCGATGGTGGTGATATCACTGAGGTACCAGGTTTTCTTCCCAATGGTGTATCTGTCGATATCCAGCTGGTTCCCATCCACATACATGCGGATAATGGCAGTATGATAGACTTCGGAATTTTTGTAGGCGGAAACCATATCATAGGTCAGATTCCAGTTGTCCCTGCAGAGCTTTCTCAGTGATTTCATCACTGTTTCATCGTCACCATAGGCGGCCTTATCCCAGGAAGTCACCTCAAAACCATTGACAGTCTCTTTCAGATGCATCAGGCCCAGCACTTCCACGCCGTCCACAGCCACCAGCTCTGTCCCTTCTTTTTTATAGCTGAAGGCGCGGGCATAATTCCATACCTGGATATCCTGAGGATCAGAATCATTGACCTTCACCACCACGATATCCGGAATTGTAACATCTGCCTGTTTAATCTTACTGCCTTTCTCCTCCATGAGGGTGTCCAGCATGGCATTCATGGTGACATCATCACCGGTATATGTGTATGCTGGCAGCACCACAAAGCCTGCCTCCCCTGAGTTCTTTTTCTTTTTTGTACCGGTTTTGGTGTCCTGCCCTGCAGTTTCCGTGCTCGCAGGCTGACTGCTGTCTTTTGATTTACTGCATCCTGCAGAAATTGCCAGTGTTCCGGCAATCAGAATCATTACGATTAATCTTTTCATAATTATCCTTTCCGAAAATATTTTTTCTATCTGTCTAATTACTCTGATGGACTCATAACATTACTATATTATATAAAATAATAGCTATTTGTAAAAATTACAAGAAAATATTATTAATTCTTGTAATTCCAATGAGGAATTGATATCATAGGCATGAAAAACATTTTATGTTCAGGAATGGAATTAATATATGAAATTATTCGAGAAATTAGGACTTAAAAAGAAACTTCAGGAGCCGGACCGCACAGATGCTGCTGAGGTAAAACCGGATTACGACAGCACAACTGCCCAGGAACAAAGTGCGAACCATATAGAAGAGCAGGAAGAAGGAGATTTCAGTACTTCCGATACTGCCGGGACTGATACAACAGACACGGTGTGGATTTCTCCGGAACAGGCGGCAAAAATACTGTCCGGCGACCAGCCTCTGGATGAAAATATCCTGTTGTCAGAGCCGGCTGTCTCCCCCCAAACATCAAAAAATGATGCTGACGGTCCGGAGACATCTGCCGAAAAAATGACAGAGGATAATGCTGTACATGTACAGGGGACTGAATCCATGGACGCACAGGAAATTGAAACTGCAGATCCGCAGGAAACTGAAACTGCAGATGCACAGGAAACTGAAACTGCAGACCCGCAGGAGACTGAAACTGCGGATGCACAGGAAACTGAAGCTGCGGATGCACAGGAAACTGAAACTGCAGATCCGCAGGAGTCTGAAACTGCAGATTCTCAGGAAACTGATGCTGCAGATCCTCAGGAAACTGATGCTGCGGATGCTCAGAAGACCGATACCGCGCTGACGACAGACCAGGAAGCCTCCGAATCCGGCACGGATGAAGCGGCGGAAGATATGCCTGAAGAAGACGAGATCGTCTACCGCAGGAATCCGCGAAGAGGGCGAAAAAATAAAGTGATGGGCAAGGTCATTTTTTCTGTCCTCGTCCTTCTTATCATTGCCTACCTGGGAGGAAGATATTTCTTCCAGAACCATTTCTTCCCCAACACTTATGTGGACGGAACGGATCTGGGCCTTCACTCCATGGATAAGGCCAGGGAAATCATGACCAGCCGTCTGCAGGCAGAAACACTGGAGATCATCGAATCCGATGAGAATGAATATCTGACAGGAAAAACAGTCGGCCTCCATTATGTCAACTTTGACAAAGCAGAGGATGCGCTCAAAAACCAGGATTCGGCCAATTGGTTCCTTCTTTTGGGAAATCATACCGATTACGGCAGTCTGGATGTGGATATCGATCCTGAAAAACTGTCGGCAGCATTGGATGAACTTCACTGTATGAACCCTGATGCGCCGGTAAAACCGGAGAACGCAAAGATTTATTACAATCCTGAAAAACATAAATATATGATTCAGGAAGAGACCTATGGAAATATCATCAACAGGGAAGCCTTTCTTCAGGCAGTCAAGGATGCTTTTATCAGCCGCAGCTCCACCCTGTCTCTCCAGGATCAGACTTATTTTGTTCAGGCTGATATCAAAAAAGACAATGAGGCCCTTCAGGCAGCAAAAAACACCATGAATACCTGGCTTAAAGGGATCGTCAAATATAAGGATGGAGATCTGAAGCTGAAACTGACCCGGGATGAAATCAGTGGATTCATCGAATGCAGTGACGATTTCAAGGTATCCATCAATAAAAAGCTGGTCAGGAAATATGTTGAAGACAAAGTGGTAAAAACTTTCAACTCCCTCGAGGGGGATATCCCCAAGGGTCTGACCGCCTGGAAAGTTCATGTAAAAAAAGAGACCAAAGCCCTGATCAAGGATATCAAGGGTGGAGAAAAGGTCACCAGAACACCCGTCTACGCCAGCCAGGGTCTGGCTGAAGGAGAGTACAACCTGGGCAGCACCTACATCGATGTCAATATACCCAACCAGGAAATGTGGTACGTCGAGAACGGAAAAGTCGTCTTCAACAGCGATGTCGTTACCGGCAACATTTCCACCGGACACGGTACAAGTACAGGGATTTTCCATATCCAGTATAAACAGCGAGACCATATGATGGTAAAATACCATTCTTTCGTCCATTACTGGATGCCCTACAACACCACCGTCGGCATCGGATTCCACGATGCAAACTGGCGGAGCAGTTTCGGTGGACAGATCTACCGTACCGATGGATCTCACGGCTGTATCAATATGCCTCCGGCCAAGGCAGAAGAGCTCTACTACATGATTTCTGCCGGCACGGTGGTGTATGTTCATGAATAATTCTGGCTGGCTGAAGCAAAGCCTCAAACCAGCCATTTTATAAAGATTACAGCAGCCTCAGGGTATCTTTCAGTCCTATAGAAACGGCTGCCCCGGGCTTTACCAGATACTTCTTACCCCGATCGAGACGATGGCCGGAAATAAAGACACCATTGGTGGAGGTATCCTCAATAACATATCCTCCCCGATCTTTCAGATAGCAGATATTGCAATGTCTGCGGCTCACACTGATTTCCGAGAGGGTGACATCATTGTCATCCTCTGACCGTCCGATGTAAAAAATCTGGTTTCCCTTTAAATAACTGATCTGGCCGGAACGCTCTCCGCTCACCCAGATTATGCCGGGCCGGTATTCTTCTGCATCTTCATCGCCACGGGAACTTTCCAAAAGTCCTTCTTTGACATTCGTCCCTTTCGGGCTTTCACGATCCATATCATCCACAGCATTCTCATCATCCACATGATTTACGTGATCCAAATCATTCTTACGATCCATATCATCCACATAATCCAAATCATCATCCTCCGGCAGAGCCTGACTGGAATAGGCGGCATTGGGGATGTTTTTTTCTGAATAAGAGGATGATTTGTCCTGCTCCACCACTTTTTTTACAGCATTGTTTACAAATCTATTTTTCACCATTTGTTCACGGTGACAGGCACCCTGAATGCGGGGGAGGAGAAAACAGTCTTCGAACAGAAGGACAGCGCTGAGAATGCAGACGGCGTAAAAGCCCCAGCACAGCGGAACTGAGCAGTAGTCTGAGATACTGTCGCTTAAGCCATCTCCGAATCCTCCCAGGATACCCAGCATGCCGCTGGCCTTCCCAATCATTTTTTCCATATAGTCCTGCAGAGAATTTCGAACGAGCACTGTGACAGAAGCAGTAAGAATCAAGCTGAGCCCTGGCATCAGGGCATAATACTTCTTATGACCGCCTGTGATCAGGCTGTATATTCCCAGCAGACCGCGGATAAACAGCAGACCCATGGGCAGACTTCCTCCCAGAATCATGGCTGCTGCCAGAAGTCCCTCCTCCTCAGCAGCTGAAACCTTCAATGTATAGCCGGCAATATTGATATTCTGAGAAACCACCTCACGAATCCGCACCATGGGGAAGGTATAATCCAGGAAAAAGTCCAGCTGCCTGATGTTAACGACAACCCCTGTATATGGCCCGATCATACAGATCAGAACGGCGGCGGCTGCCAGCAGAATCACATGCAGGAAGAAGATTCTTTGAAACTTTGTCATCTCGGAGCTATTCTGACTCATTTAACAATCCTCCTTAACCAGTATTTGAGACTGTATAAAGGCAATGCCCTGCAGTCTTTCCATCATTCTAAGTATACCTCAGATTCATATACTCCTCCAAGTATTTTTAAAATGTATCAGGATTTATATCGACATTTACCGGCATCCCTTTAATATATATTTAGTTAAACTTTCTCTGTTTTGCAATATTTGGCCATAAATCAGTATTTTCTGGCGAGATTTTCCTGCTGACTCATTTTATAATACAACCATCAAAAGAAATCCTAAAGCTTTTGAAACATAGTCATTACATTTTTTCATACCCCTTTTTATTGTGCTTAGAGCACAAACCCTTCTCCATTATTGTTTATAAATCAGGAAATAGCGCTGGATTGCTTTGAAGTAATCCGGCTCTTTTTCTATTCACATGATTCCAAATTCCCGAAATTTATCTATTGTAACAAAGTGTGGGCCGTTATATTATGGTATTGAAATCAGATATATCTGAATTTCTTCATTTTGATATATTGGAAAGGTTACCTTATGAACATGAGTATCTTTAAAACAATACTTGACGATAATAGAAACCGGAAGAAATACTATCTGTTTTACAGTTTTGTCTTTCTTCTGACTTCTTGTGCTGTCCTTTGCTGGTACCTGTTTACAGGGAAAACACTGATCTGGTCTCTGGACGGCTGGAATCAGCATTATAAAGCCTTGA
Organism: Anaerobutyricum sp.; assembly: GCA_045112755.1. Lineage (GTDB taxonomy): Bacteria > Bacillota > Clostridia > Lachnospirales > Lachnospiraceae > Anaerobutyricum. The sequence goes on along the minus strand of JBGUIF010000067.1, from coordinate 4,246 downwards.
TTTACTATTCCCGGTACCTGAGGCAGATTATCCGAACACTATTTAGGCAGCATCGGCTTGTCATACCAGCCTGGGACCCATATATCGGGGAGGGATCTGATGTTCTGTCCACCCTCCATTACTATGTAATAGGGGACCCTCTCAATATTCTGTCTGTTTTTGCAAAGACAGGAAACATGTACCTGTTATACTCATTTCTAATCGTTTTGAGATTATATCTGGCAGGCTTCAGTTTCTCATTCATGTGCTTTTCTCTGGGGCAGAAGAACCGATGGGCCATCCTTGCCGGATCCATCTCCTACAGTTTCTGCTACTGGGCTGTATTGAATGCGGCCAGGCATCCCTACTTTTTGAATCCTATGATCTATTTCCCCCTGATCATCACTGGGGTGGAAAAAATCATGCACCATAAACGTCCCTATCTTCTGACCGCGGCCGTCTTTCTTTCCGCCATCAGCAACTTTTATTTCTTCTATATCATCACAATCCTGACTGTCATCTATGTGGCCGTCAGGCTTATTATGGAATACGGCAAAAAATGGAAAGACTATATCAGGCCGCTCCTCAGGATTGCTCTGGCTTCCTGCATTGGAACCATGATGGCCGGACTGATCTTCCTCCCGGTGATCCACACATTCCTCACCGATTCCAGGATGGACATCAGCCGTCCCTGGCACCTGTTTTACCCCTGGTATTATTACAGTCTTCTTCCCTCCCTGCTGACCTACACTGATGGGGAAGACTTTTACTGGTCCTGCCTGTGCCATGCTGTGCCGGTAATTCTGGCAGCGGGACTGCTGCTGGTCAGGAGAACGAAAAAAAAGGAGGAGCGTCTGTTCAAAATCTTCCTGGCTATCAGTGCTTTGATCCTTTTGATCCCCGCCCTGGGTCAGTTTATCAACGGGATGTCCTATATGAGCAACCGCTGGTGCTGGGGACTTTCCCTTCTGGGCAGCTTTCTGCTGACATATCTGTGGGATGATCTGATTATGCTTGACAGGAAGGATGCGGTAAAACTGTTCCTTCTGATCTGTATTTATACCGGAATTTGTGTATTCCTGGACAAATCCAGGCATATCGAATCTTTCTACAATATCTGTCTGGTTCTGATTCTGCTCTTTTTACTGGTCTATATCTGCAGGAAAAAGGAGCACAGGCAATACATTCTGACAGGCATGGTTCTGGTCAGTGTCATCAGCAATAGTTTCTGGAAAAATGCTGACAGTGACCGGACCAACCATTATGCCGCCGAGGCCATGGACGTGAAGTCAGTGATTGATTCCAGCCAGATCAATGAGACAGAGGCCATCAAAAAAGCAGCAGACAAAGAATACCAGCGGGGAGACTATATCCGCTACTCCGGCCGGGACCTGACCTACAATGCAAATATATGGAAGAATCTGTCTTCCTCTAATTATTTCTGGTCAATCTCAAACCCTTATGTCAACAGTTTCAGAAAAAATCTGAACACCACTGAGGCCATTCCGCAAAAATACAGTGATTACGATGACCGGGCCGACCTTCTTGCCCTGTCGTCCACCAAATATTTTACAGTTAAAGATTCAGATTCCCTCCCTGTCCCCTATGGGTTTACTTTTCTGGGCGAGGTTAATGTACAGGAAAACAGAAGCAAGGAACTGCTCAAGCAGCTCTCAGCGATCACTGATGAGGAGCCGACCGATCGTCAAATAAAAATGGTCACCCAGAATTCTGATGAGATCTACCGGATTTACAAAAATGACAATGCCCTTCCCATAGGATATACCTATGACAAGTATATCCCTTCGACAGTCTGGAATAAACTTTCAGCACTGGAGAAGCAGGAGGCCATGTTGTCGGCAGTCTGTCTGGAGGAAACTCCCATATTCTGCAAAAAAACCACAATGAATCCTCCGAAATCATCAGTATCGGCAACATACAAAAAAGGAAAAAACCGTAAATATGTCTTCATGGACAAAAATACCATAACAACTACGGCAGAAAACCAGAAGATTACTCTGAGTTTTAAAGGGTTAAGCAATGCTGAGACTTATATCGCGCTCCGAGGACTCACTTACACACCCACTTCAAAATTTGATCTCTATTTTGGAGACGAGACCGAAGACCCCTATGGCATGTATAATTCTGTGACCTGGGATCAGCTCAGCACTACGGAAAAATCCCGTATTTTCAGGCGGCGCCTTTTCTGGATCAGCCCCCAGATTGTCGATATTACAATCTCTTCCAAGGACTTACAAAACAAAGAAATCGGCAGCAGCCTGAACGACTCCTCGAACGACACGCCTCCATCCGGCAGCGGCAGCATTAACCACAGTGAAGAAAATGGTTCTGAAGAGAAATGGTCTAAAACCATCAAGTACAATACGCCGGACTACAATTTCTACGGCGGCAGAGACAGTTTTATGGTAAATATGGGCTACAGTCAGGAGCCTGTCAATTCCGTGACATTAACCTTCTCCGACATGGGCATCTATCATTTTGACTCTATAGAAATCCTGTGCAGGCCTATGGAGGATTTTGAAGAAAAAATCAACAAACTAAAAGCCCACTCCCTGAAAAATGCCGCTTTCGGCACCGACAGTCTGCAGGGAGACCTCCATCTGGATGAGCCGGGAATCCTGTGCATCACGATTCCCTACTCAGAAGGCTGGCAGGCTTTCGTGGACGGAAAAAGGCAAAAAGTCATGCTGGCAAATGGCCACTATCTGGGACTGGATCTGGACCAGGGCAGACATCACATCACCCTGCGTTACCGCAGACCACTTCAGAAAGAAGGAATCTATCTGTCTCTGGCCGGCCTGGTTCTGTTGATTCTTCTCATAGCGTGGGAGGAAAGAAAAAGAAAAGGAAAATAAGTTCGTTCTGTCGAATAAGTATAGAATTCAGCACAGTCAAAAAATCTGTGATTACAAAGAATTATTATAACCATTCTGGTACTCTGAACACTTACCTTTGATTCTTTAATTTGACAGATTACTCGAATTGTGGTAGAAAATATGCGATTCATGGGAAAGGAGATGATGTATATGAGTCATAACAAAACCATGATGCAATATTTTGAGTGGTACCTTCCAAATGATGGACTCTGGTGGAAAAGATGTGCCGCTAAAGCAGAGAACCTTGCCACGCTGGGCATTACAGATATATGGCTTCCCCCAGCATATAAGGGTACATCACAGGAGGATGTCGGGTACGGCGTTTATGATATGTATGATCTCGGAGAGTTCGATCAAAAGGGAACAATCCGAACAAAATATGGAACGAAGGAAGAATATATCGAAGCAATCCGTTCGTTTCATGACGCAAATATCAGAGTGTTCGCGGATATCGTCCTCAACCACCGCATGGGTGGAGATGAGGTGGAAGAAGTCACCGCTGTGACAGACCTCGCCGATGACCGGAATGTCCAGGTCGGAGACCGGGAGAAAATTCTCGTCTGGTCCAAATTTAATTTCCCTGGAAGAGCTGGAAAATACAGCACATTTACGTGGGACCACCGGCATTTCTCTGGAACAGATTACGCGGAAGGTGAGGAATATCAGAATCGAATCTTCCGATTTACCGGGAAAAAGTGGAAAAAGGACACCGATCCGGAGAACGGCAACTTCGATTACCTGATGGGGATGAATGTCGATATGGGCAACCCTGTTGTAATCCAGGAGACCAAGAACTGGCTGAACTGGTACATCGAAACAACCGGCATAGACGGGCTTCGGCTTGATGCTGTGAAACATATAAGCTTCTCGTTTTACAAGGATATATTGAATTATATACGAAAGGAGCGGAATCAGGAACTCCCTGCAGTCGGTGAATACTGGAGTGGAGACATCGGAAGGCTTCTTTATTATCTGGATTCGGTGGATAATGAAATGTCACTCTTTGACGTGGCACTTCACTACCATTTCTTTGATGCGTCGCAGGCGGGAGCGGACTACGATATGCGTGAGATTTTCACCGATACCCTGATTGGAGAACGTCCTGACAAGGCGGTTACTTTCGTAGATAATCACGACACCCAGTACGGACAGAGTCTTGAGTCCTTTGTGAGCGATTGGTTCAAGCCCCTGGCTTATGCGATGATCCTGTTGCGGGACAGAGGAACTCCGTGCATCTTCTACTCCGACTACTATGGGAACCCGGTTGAAAACCATCCGCTCGTTCCAAACCTTGGAAAAATGATTAAGATCCGATATTCCTATGCGTACGGTGATGAAGAAGATTACTTTGATGATCCTCACATCATTGG
>JBGUIF010000066.1:0-7620 GCA_045112755.1 Anaerobutyricum sp. | reverse complement strand
TAAAAGAAATCCGATACAGAGCAGAGTAAAAAGCTCCATATTAGTAAATAGAGCAGGATTGATTGATGGGAACGCGATTTTTTACGCATGATAAAAACTCTCCCAGATTTAACGAACACCGGCAAATATCATATAAGAGATATAGCAAAGAAGCATGAGGATGCCCTCTTCGCGATTAATAGATTTCTCAGTAATTGCAAAAATCATGGATATCGCAGTGACTAAAAGCAGGATCATCAGATCATAGACAGAGGCCACATTGACCTCTATAGGGTGAATAAAGGAGGACAAGCCCAGAATCAACAGGATATTGAAAATGTTAGACCCGACAACATTTCCCACAGCGAGACCGGCTTCTCCTTTTCGGGCAGCAACCACGGAGGTAACTAATTCAGGTAAAGAGGTACCAATAGCTACAATGGTCAGCCCGATGAGTGTCTCAGAAATACCAAAGAGGGAAGCGAGTCTCCTGGCACTTTCCACGACCATTTCTCCACCGGCAATAATCAGCAGGATTCCGACTAAGATAAAGATGAGGCTGCGCCACAAAGGGCTGGAAGGCGCTTCATTATCCTCTTCAGGATGTCGGAGGGCCTGAAATACCAAGTAAAACATATAAATAAGAAATAAAACAATAGCGATGGCTCCAGCCCATCTGCTGATCATTCCTGCCTTTCCGGTGAAATTAGACAAGTCCCATTTTCCGGATAAAAGTCCTTTGCCTGCAGAAATAATCAGAATGAATAATGTTGCCGCCATAGAAATGCTGAAGTCTCTCCGAATGGTAATAGTGCTGACAGAAAGAGGGGTAAAAAGAGCACAGGTTCCAAGGACGACCAGCAGATTAAAAATGTTGGAACCCACAACATTTGGGAGAGCGATTTCATTAGCCCCCTTAAGAGCTGCCGAGGTACTCACAGCCAGCTCCGGAGCAGAAGTTCCCATGGCTACGATCGTGAGTCCTATGATAAGCCCCGGGATGTGAAGGAATCTGGCCAGATCCGCACTTCCATCCACAAACCAGTCCGCTCCTTTAATCAGTGCAAAAAAACCTGCCGCCAAAATAATAATCAATACTAACATAATATCCTCCTAACTTATTTTTTTGCAAGAAAAAAGAGACTTTTCCCTGCAAATTAATTACAGTAAAAAGTCTCGCCACTTCGAACATATGCCGGAGATAAATATCTCGTACTGACGACAAATGCTACATGCTTAAGCATGCAGGCTACTCCCTGATCACAGTTAGTATCATATCACATAAATAGAAGTAAATCAATTTAAAATTGTGTCAGAGGTTATAAACCAGATATTATAAATAACAGGCTCAAGAAGTGTCCCATCCTCCAAAAAAAAGCCAGGAGCCTAATGCCCCCGGCCTTTTAAAAATGGATGCGGATGATAGTACCTGATTAAGTAATTTTTACCTGACTTTTATTATGAACGAAATCGTCCTGGAGGCTGCTTTATAAGTGTTATTTCCGGCAGCCTTAACTCTGACTTTAACCTTGTAAGTCCCTTTTTTCAGTTTTTTCTTAATCGTGACTTTTCCGGTTTTTCTATTGATCGTGATTTTTTTGTTCCCTTTGAGCTTGGTGTATGTCACATTTCCCTTGGCACGGCTTATTTTCATTACTCTTGAGCGTTTCAGGATAATTTTTGCTTTTTTAAGCTTTTTCGCCTTTACTTTGATTACACGTCCCTTTACGCTGATCGGATTGTTCTTTTTCGCTGCATTATCCTTTGCGATGCTCGGCGTGTCCTTTTTGGCGGTACTATCTTTTTCACCAGGAGGGTTGTTCTTTTTCACCATCAGCGGTGATTCGCCGCAGAAGATCAGCCCATTGATTGTCTGCAGACATGCTGTCACTGTGTAGTACTGATCCTTGCTGCTGTCGTATTTTGTATCAACGAACCTCTTCTCATTGACGATTATTTCACTCTCTATTTTCGTCAGCTCTTTGTCGCTGTATTTTCTGATGCGATAACAGTCAGCATCTTTAACTGCCGGCCATGTCATCCTCATCTGTCCGTAATCTGTCGATGAAACTGCCGGAGCACAGTAGGCCCGGTCGCTGGTGATCTTAAGATCGTATTCTGCCTCGGCCATCACGCCGCTGCCGGTGTTCCGAATCGCCAGCAGCTGATAAGTCCCTGTCCGATCCGCTGTGAAGGTCACTGTCGACGGGGAGTCGGATTTGTTAAAATCATCTTTAGCAGCAATATTTCCTTCCGCGTCTTTGATGCAGATGACAGAGTCAGTGTCCTTGCCGCTCATTACTGCGTTAATGGTCTCGCCCTTTTCAAGAGAGATATGATACAGATGATAAAAGTATCCTTTTTCATAACAAAGCTCACCATCAGCATTCGTTTCGGGGAAGATCTCAAGCAGCTCATTCATCGTGAAAGTTCCAGTCACAGCGTATGGCTTTCTGTCAATGGTATTATACGGAATCTCCCGCACATTGACATTGCAGACGACAGTGGCGCCTTTACACGACACAGTGATGGTGGCCTTTCCCGGCGCCTTCGCTTTGATGACGCCATCTTTGTCAACCGTCACGACATTATTATTACTTGATCCGAACGTTGCATTCACGCTGTTGGTATTGCCGGGGTACACAGCATATTCGATATAGGTTTCCTGACCCTCATAGATATCGATACTTGTCCTGTTGATGACGATTTTCTCCGGGACAGTCTTCGCTGATCGAAGATTCTTCATGGCAGTATCCAGATTAATCTTTCCAAACCCCTGCCCTTTTTTCTCAGCAGAAAAACTCTCTTTTCCCGAACTGGTAAGGAGCAGGTTCTTGATCTCTCTCGGAGTCAGACCCGGATCTTCAGAGAGCAGCAGGGCAGCGGCTCCCGTCACCACAGGACACGAAGCAGATGTTCCCTGGAAAGCCTTATAGGATTTTTTTCTAAGATTACTTGTCGTCATCAGCCATTCACCCGGCGCTGAAACATCTTTGTTTATGCCATAGCCAGTGAACGAAGACGGGGTACCTTCCCAGTCGTGAGACATGACACACAGCGAATAAGGCGAATCTCCGGGATAATGTATGAATGGAGTACTTTTATTCCCCGCGGAACATACAACAAGAACATCGTTATCCCAAGCGTATTTGACTGCGCGCTGCAGGACCAAATCTTTACAGTAAGAGCCCAGGCTCATATTGATGAGTCTGGCACCTTGGTCCGTCTCATAGTAGATACCCATCGCAAGATCGATCGTGCTGAGATTTCCGTCAGCGTCTCTCGCATCGACAACAAAGACCTTGGACCGTCCTCCGGCAACACCACAAACACCCGCGTCGTTGTTGATGGACGCCGCGATGATCCCTGTGACAGATGTACCGTGTCCGTGGTCGTCATCGGAAGAGTCACCATCCGTGAAACCGATCTTCTTTCCCTTGTTGTATGTGACACATTTTTCGCTGACTACTGCGCCCTGAAGATCCTCATGATCAAGTCTGACGCCTGTATCAATGACGCCAACGAGAATCCTTTTCTCATTAGGGAGCTCAGAATTGCCAAGCTGCTCCCAAGCCCCCGCCGCATTGATGCTGCCTGCGTTGTCTGCATCTGTAAGAGGATCCGCGCGCAGATAATCCATTTTTCCATTTTGGTAGTTCGGATCATTCGGATAGTCGTCCAAGTCGTACTTGTAGTTTGGCTGTGCGATAAGGACTCTGTCCTCGGAATTAAGAGAAACGATTGCACTTTGTTCGCTTCCTTCATTGACTTCGACCAGACCGATCTTCGTTCCGTCTCCCATAGTCGTCACAGTAGAAAGCTCGCCGTCGGCCTCTTCAGCCATCCGGCTCATCTGACTGCTGCTTGTTCCCTGCTCTGTCACCAGGATGACCTGGCCGGATTCGTATTCATTAGCGTCTGCGGCAGCCGCATGACGAGCACTTTCAGAGGTGCTTCCCACCGTATCCTGCGCAAAAGCCAGGCAGCCGGTACATACCATGATCAATGAAAGCAAGACCGCCGTTATCTTATTTCTATTTTTCATACTTTTGCCCCCGCTTCCTTATCTGACCTTTACGCTTTTTTTCGCCGACCAGGCTCCGTAATAGGTTTTTGTGCCAACTGTTTTGTATGCTCTAACTTGAATGTACAAACGCTTATTCTTCTTCGGTTTTTTGATCGCCAGACCTTTTTTACTGTATTTCCTGACTATCCTGATTTTCACGCCCTTTTTGAAGTTCTTATCTCTGGAATATCTGATCCTGTAGCCTGTGGCTTTTGAAATCTTCTTCCATTTGACAACAATCTTTTTCTTTCCCTTTATCACTCTCGTGATCTTCACTTTCGCCGGAGTGTTCTTCGCCTTCTCGGCGGCAGCTTTTTCAGCATCGGCTTTAGCTTTTGCAGCAGCTTCGGCGGCAGCTTTTTCAGCATCAGCCTTAGCTTTTGCAACAGCTTTTGCAGCAGCTTTTTCAGCGGCGGCTTTGGCTTTTGCATATGCCTGATCGGCAGCATCGTTCCGTGCCTTCTCAGCAGGATCTATGCAGGTGAATCCGTTACTTTTTGCATACCTTGCACCTTCACTACCTGCTTCTGCATAAATGATGAACTCCGGAATTTTTTTCACATTGCGTATACCGCTGAAGTAATCGTAATCTCCGTCATATCCAAAAGCATAATCCCCGATCTTCTTTACGGTTGATGGGATAGTTACTTCTTTGACCTTGGGAGTACCTATGAATGCGTAGGATTTTATCGTCGTTATGCTATTCGGGATCGTGATGGATTCAAGTTTTTTGCAGGCCATGAAAGAACCGCCGTCAGCCCGCGCAGAAGCGTGGATATCGGAGATTCCGATATGTTTAACCGGGTAGACCTTGCCGTCATCCATGGTGACGTTTTCCCGGATGGTGTATTCCGAACGGTTATTGAACACCTGGTTTACATATGCCGTTCCATCCGTATCCACCATGTATTGAATATTTCCAACGATACAGCATGGCGCTATATATACCGGGATCGGATCAGATTTTACGATTGGCTCTGAACCTTCAGCCGAACCCTTTTCGTACAGTGTCAGTCTGAAAGCAATGCTCTGCCCTGATACGGACGGAATGGCATCGATCCATTCATAATAAGGCCTGAATGCATAAATAACGTTACCTAGTTCCTGACACCGGAATCTGTCTGCAAGAGCGTTCCCGTCATCGTCAAAAAAACCTCTGACTTCAGAGACCCCTTTATAATCCGCATCATCATAAAAGTACTTTGTCACCTGGCCGTTTTCCGTGATTATCAGGGCATCTCCGATACTAAAGGTCGGCCTCCATACCCATTCTGTGTCGTTAAGCTCAGCCAGCGTCTGCGGTGAGATCGCCTTGATTGGTTTAAATGTCATGGTTATATTTGAGTCAGCTGCAAAAGTAGTCTGCGCCATGGATGCCATTATCAAAACCGCTGACACCAAAAGGAGCACTGTCATCAAATAATTCCTTTTCTTTTTTATATGTCTTTTCATAATCCGTTTCCTTTCAGCCGGGATTATTTGCCCATGGAAAATAATCTGATCAGTATAATCTAAAATGTTTGATTTGATTATAAAAGTTAGCAGGAGGAGATGCAATATCTACTTTCAACGAAATATTTCGCCTGATTTTTTTCGCACGAAAAAGAAAACTCCCTCCACCAAATGAGGCAGAGGGAGAATATATTATGGACTTGCTGTTATAACCGCTTAATTGGTTTTAAAGGACATGGTCTTCTTTGCTCCACGTTTAAGCAGAATCTTCTTATAAGCAGCTTTCTTGCTTTTAGGGAGATAAAAGACCGCTTTCCTGGAGATTCCCTTGAAGGCCGCTGTCAAAACATTCTTTTTCGTCAGTTTTTTGCTGTAGATTCTGATGGTACTCAGTTTCTTGCAGTTGTTAAAAGCGTATTTCCCGATTTTCTTGATGGGGCTGTTTATGGTAACCTTCTTCAACTTCCTGCATCCGGAAAAAGCCTTATTTCCAATGGCCGTTACCTGGTAAGTCCTGCCATTGATCTTAACACTCTTCGGAATCTTAATGCTGGTGATCTTCCTGGATACCGGTGCCTTGTAGCTGACAGTGGATGATGAAGCAACCACATATTTGTTTTTGCCAATGGTTTTCGTGGAACCGACAGCTGTGTTATTGCCGGCTGGAATGGCAGGAACATTAGCAGGGGCAGGGGCAGCTGCCGGTACTGTGGTTGGGGTTGTGTGATTTGAATCTAAGGAAACGAATTCAAATCCATTATCTTTAGCATATCTCTCAGCTTCTGAACCGGCATAACCTCTTATAACGAAATTAGGGATTTTTACATGGTATTCCTCAGGGGAATAATAAACATAACCGAATGCATAAGTTTGAATTTCAGTCACGCTCTTTGGGATAGTGACACTTTTAAGACTTTCACAGCCATCAAATGCCCGTTCTCCAATAGAGAGCACACCGTCTGGAATGTTAATACTTGTAAGGCTGGTACAACCAGTAAATGAAAAAGGATCAATACTTAGTACATTGCTGGGGATGGAAACATTTTTAAGGCTGCTGCAATGATTAAACAGGGATGGACCAATCCCATATAATCCGCTTGGTATAGTGACGTTTTGAAGGCTGCTGCAGCCTTCGAATGTACCCATAAGATCAATCACGCTGTTTGGGATGGTACAACTTACAAGACTGGTACAATCAGCAAATACACCATATTCCATAGTGGTTACACTGTCTGGGACGGTAACACTGGTGAGGCTGGTGCAATATTTAAAAGCATAATCTCTAATAGTAGTCACACTGCTGGGGATAGTAATACTTTTAAGGTTTGTGCAGCCGTCAAATGCAAACTTTCCGATGGTTTTTATGCTGCTCGGAATGGTGACACTCATAAGGCTGCTGTTATGACTAAATGCACCAATTTCATCAGATTTATGAGAGCTGTATGTTCCAATAACCGTTACCTTTTTCCCATCAATCTCTGATGGAATAGTTACTTCAGTTTCAGATCCTGTATAGCGGGTTATCGTCACCGTTCCGTTTTCAACCTTATACTCAAAATCTCCATATGTTTCTGCCTTTGCATTCAGCCCGAAAATGAACAGCAGGCAGAGCATGGCAGTCAGTATAGTTACATGTTTTCTCATCCTTTTCTCTCCCCTTTTTGTTACAAAATGATTTGTCACCAAAAGCTATATATTATTATACCATAACAAAACTATATTTGTTCAAAACAGTTTGCGCAAAAGGCATGTATTTTGGCTCATAAAAAAAGGCCAGGAGCCTGATGGCTCCTGGCCTTTTTTAGAAGATGCGGATGACAGGACTTGAACCTGCACCGAGTTTACCCCGACTAGAACCTGAAAATTATTCATTACGTTCTATAGTATGTTTTATTATTCATTGAATAATTCAAAACATCCTTTATTTGAGCGGCTATTCAGCCGTTTTATTCACTTTATTCAATCATTTCCTTTACTCTCAAAGGAGTCGTTATTCTATTGTAATATGGAAGGTTGATGGAAATTCCATCACTCCTTGGGTTACCTTGTGTCAAGTGCTTCCAGACCTTTTGCGATGGATTCATCGCTTGACCTTGTATAGGTATCTGCCGTCGTGGAGATAT
>JBGUIF010000065.1:0-3208 GCA_045112755.1 Anaerobutyricum sp. | reverse complement strand
CAGAGATGGCTGCCGCAGCACTGGCATATCTGGCTGCCTCAAGAATGTCTCCAGTCTCAGCATATCTCATAACAAGAACGCCGGTGTAGCAGTCTCCTGCAGCTGTCGGGTCGACAGCGTCCACTTTGAATGTGGGTACCATCTGAGCGATTCCCTCGCCATAAATATAGGAACCCTTGTCTCCCATCTTCAGGACTACATATTTGCAGTCACAGCGCTCTTTGATAATCTTGCTGGCTGCCAGGCAGGTCTCATCGTCCACCGGCAGGATGCCCACCAGGGCGTCTGTCTCTGTCTCGTTGGGGGAGAGGATCGTGATCCCCTGGAATTTCTCAATGGGGTATGCCTGAGCGGGACCACAGTCAAGGCAGGTAATCATACCTTTAGCCTTGGCCAGTTCAAAGGCCTTGATATTGGACTCCAGAGGAATCTCCAGCTGCATCATGACAGCATCATAATCCTTCCCCTCAAAGGCTGCTTCAATATCTTCAGGTGTAGTGTCCATGTTAGCTGCCGTGTAGATGGCAATTCTGTTCATACCATCTTCCTCCAGCATAATTACTGCCATACCTGTGCTGGATCCTTCCTTCAGGTTCATGTGGGTGATATCGATACCGGCATCCTGCAGCATGCCCTTTAAAGCCTCTCCATTGGCATCCTGTCCCAGGGTGCAGCAGACAGAAACATCTCCGCCTGCCCGGGCTGCAGCCACGGCGGAATTACTTCCCTTGCCGCCTCCCGCGGTCGAGTAACTGGTTCCTAAAATACTTTCACTTGGATGCGGTACTCTGGGCATCTGCAAGATCAGATCCATCATGATACTTCCTGCCATCAAAATTTTCGCTGCCATAGGTATCCCTCCTCTAATAGTAGTAAAAAGCACATATTTTGTATGAATTATACAAAATATTTTCCAATTACAATAAAATTATATGCAATATTTTATAGTAAGTCAAGGGTGCCAGGCACTTTTTTGTCAAGAGTACCTGGCACTTTTTCACACTTATTTTACTTCGTCACCGATAAAAACTACAGTTCCTTTTATCAGGTTTTATCAAGGATTCCCCAGCCAGGCATTCAGGATCTTCTGGGTCTTAAGACCGTCTTCTTTCAGAAGGATTCCCTGCCCGTCAAGATCCTCGATCATTTTTTCCCGAAGTTCTGCTGCCTGATCATAGTCATCTGCCTCGCAGGAAAGCTCCGTGAGATATGACTCCTGTCCGCTTTTCTGATCCATGATGGTCCAGACTTCTATCTTGACTTCCTGCCCCTCTAAGCTGCCGGTATAACGTTTAAAATATACCGGTCCTGCCAGCTTCGCCGACTCCAGCGTCCTGCTCCCCCAAAGATCAGAGGACCAGTTCACTTCCTCCTTTGGCATATTTACCTCCAGCATGCTCAAGGCAGCATTGCTGTCAAGATCAGCGATGGACTCATAGCCGCCTGCTTCACATTCAGACTCGGCGGACAGACTCAAAGTCATCTCAGAATAACCCATCTCAATCTCGGAAGACCAGTCCTTTCCTGTCAGGTCAAAGCCATCTGCCTCAGCCTGTTTCACGGTCCCGCTGATATCTCCGTCAGAAACAGGATACCGTTTCTTGAAGGTGACTTTAAATCCCTTTTCCGGCTTATCTTCCCTGAACCTGATCCGGTTGATCCAGCCTTCCTTATTGAACTGGCGGTCTGCCGTGTCACAGTACACCAGGCCGAATTCTTTACATTTCTCCTTTGTGTCAAAGGCCACGTCATATTCCTCCTTCAGCTGATGATCTTTGTCCAGCAGCTTGTCTGAATCCAGCAAAAGATGGATCTCGCAGGAATCCGGACCGGCGGCATCCTCTTCCTTGTCCCCGGCAGCCTCTGCCCTCAGGCCATCTAAGCCGGCTCTCCCTTTACCAATTCCCCAAAGTCCTGTTGAAAAAAGAGAGTCCAGAAGCAGTCCTGCCGCAATGGCGCCGCAAAGAACAGCAATGCCGGGCCAGCGGCTCCTTCTCTTTTTCATATCCTCTTCCCGGTTAATGTTCCGGTGCATAAATCTTCTCATCAGTACCATCCTCCTCTTTTTTTCCTGTAAGAGCCGGTTCCATCCGGCCTGCACGATAAAAGATAAGAATTATCTTTATACAACCCTTTAAAAGATAATAATTGTCTTCTGACACACTGTAAAATGCGAATTGTCTCCAGAAAGCACTCTAAAAATCAAAAAATCTCAAGACAACGCTCTAAAATTCATATTTTCCTCAAATACCTCCTGAAAAACCACTGTTTATCTGACTTCATTATAACAGAAATAACACACAGATAGAAAAAAACGCGCAAAAAAAGGATAAGATCATCTTATCCTTCTAATGCACATATTGCCAGGACCTTGTCCAGCATATCCATGATTCTGAAACCTTCTCTTGCCGTTACCAGCTTGACCCCGTGGTCTTTTAGGAATCGATAAAAAGCGATGATGAATTCTTCTTCGATGCTGAGGTCTCCCATATAGGTCATCATCACCACATCGACCTCACCCTTCTCGATGTCATCAAGCATCGACAAAAACCTGGGCCGGTTTTTCACCTTGTGGATATCGTCACCGGTCAGCCGGGATTCACTCCGGTCAAGGTAAAAGATAAATTCACACTGATCCCCGAACAACTCCCGGGCCTTGGTCTGGCAGGACTCTCTTCCGATGGCTATCATCTGGTTTCCTGCCTGATTGCAGCTGGGACATCCTCCGGGGGCATTCTGGAACTGATAGATTGCTATACGCATAGTATCCCCCTCTTATCCATAAAAACATTTCCTTAAAAATATTATACCAATATAAGGTGAACTATTTGGAACTATCACACTAAAAATGAGGGAGAATCATACACTGGACAGGATGGTCTCTACTGCCGGCAGGTCTCCAGTTACAGGTCCACATCCTCGCTGACACAGCAGCTGGCACCGTACTTCCGGCACCAATCCTCAATCTTCTCCTTCAGCTTGCTGTCTCTGGTATATTCCAGCAGGAAACAGTCCACCTTTTTACGGATCGCCTTAATGATCAGCCCAGTGTAGAAAAGGGTGTCCTCTGCCGCCTGTATTCCAAACTTTCCTTTCCCATCGTAATCATCGATCAGGGAAAATACTTCCTCCTGGGTATAGCCGTGGATGTAATCCGTCAGCTTCTCTCCCTGGTCTATGGAGTCATCCAGCCACTCTGACCCGCCAT
>JBGUIF010000064.1:0-26122 GCA_045112755.1 Anaerobutyricum sp. | reverse complement strand
TATCTTCTGCCAGCCGGTAAGGATTCGTCCGGAGGACCATATACATGTCCTCACCGTATTCCTCATAGATTTTCACCGCGTAACTGCCGGTGACTCCGTAATCAGAAAGAAACATCATGGCCTGACGCATGTCCTGTTTTTCCTGAAACTGCACCGCAATATCCATGGCCTTTTTCAGGGAAATCCCTTTGACTTCCGCCAATCGCTCGGGTTCTTCTTCTATGATCTCAAAGGTCTTTTCCCGGAACTTTTTCATGATTCTTTTAGCCAGAGCCGCACCAATCCCCTTGATCGCCCCGGATGAAAGATACCTTTCCATGGCTGCCCTGGTCTCAGGTTTCTGGACCCGGTATGACTGGACCTGGTATTGGGGACCGTGAACGGGATGCTCTGTAAAATCGGCTTCAGCGGACAAATACTCCCCTTCATCGATATAATGAAAAGTTCCCACGAGGATTTCATCCCCGTGGGTCGTTTCAAGCTCTAATACCGTATAACCATTTTCTTCATTATGATATCGGATATGACTCACATATCCTTCTAAATGTGCCATACTTTTATTCCTGACGCAGGCCTCTGCCCGCAGATAATCGTTAACGGGCACCCAGGTACTCGATATACTGACCTGTTCCAATGGCCACAGCAGTCATGGGATCATCGGCCGTCATCGTCGTAATACCTGTCTTCTCCTCAATCAGCTGCTCCAGGCCCTGAAGCATACTTCCTCCTCCTGTGAGAACAATCCCGCGGTCAGAGATATCTGCTGCCAGTTCCGGTGGTGTACGCTCAAGTACACTGTGGACTGCCTCAACAATCTGGGCTGTCGCCTCACGCAGGGCCTCCCTGGTCTCCTCTGATGTCACTGTCACTGTCTTGGGCAGGCCGGTCACCAGATTACGGCCGCGAACCTCCATGGAGGATTCCTCAGCGCGGACATAGGCGCTGCCCACCTGAATCTTGATGTCCTCCGCTGTCCTGTCTCCAATCAGAAGGTTGTGCTTCTTTCTCATATAACGGACAATCGCTTCATCAAAATCATCTCCAGCCACCTTGATCGAGGTGCTGACTACGGTTCCTCCGAGAGAAATTACCGCAATATCCGAGGTTCCTCCACCGATATCCACGATCATATTTCCACAGGGCTTGGCAATGTCAATCCCGGCTCCGATGGCTGCTGCCACCGGCTCCTCAATAATTTTTACATCCCTTGCTCCGGCTGCGTAGGTGGCATCTTCAACTGCCTTCTTCTCCACCTCAGTTACTCCGCTGGGAACACAGACGGAAATTCTGGGCTTTCTTCCGAAAAGACTCTTTCCGACTGATTTATGTACAAAATATTTCAACATTTTCTCAGTCACAGAATAATCGCTGATGACACCCTGCCTTAAGGGGCGAACCGCAACGATATTACCCGGAGTTCTTCCTATCATAAGGCGGGCTTCTTCTCCGATCGCCTTAATCTTTCTTGTGTCCACATCAAAAGCAACGACAGAAGGCTCTTTGAGAACAACGCCTTTCCCCTTCACGTAGACCAGAATACTCGCGGTCCCTAAATCAATTCCTATATCCTGAGCCATAAGGATTCTCCTTTCTGACAAAAATCCAACTTCCACTCTTATCAAACAATAAGACCTTATTATTCTATCATACTACTGTCCCCATGTGCAAGCATACGGACACTCGACCTATGCTGCTTGTCCGATGTCTGCTCATGCAGGCAAGGAAGCCGCAGGACAACCTGCCCGCGCAAAAAGAGGTATCAGAATTACTCTCTCCTGATACCTGCTTTACTCCAGTGCTATTCCTCAACTCCATGCTTCTTGAGAAAGTCAATAACATCGCCCACAGTCTCAAGCTTCAGCAATTCTTCCTCCGGTACGTCAAAGTCTATATTATACTCTTCACTGAGAATTGTCGTCAATTCGTAAAGATCCAGGGAATCAGCGCCCAAATCATCTTTAAAAGAAGTGGCCAGTGTGATCTCGTCCTCCTCGACGCTGAGCTGTTCTGCAATAATCTCTTTTAATTTCTCAAGCATGATAATCTCTCCTTCACAAAAATACGATGATCATCCTGTTTATACGCCTGTATCTTCGCTTATGTATCTCCTTCCCGGCTGACGGGAAGCGAGCGGATTACAGGCTAACTAAACTGTAACGAAAGTATACCTTCGAAAAATTTCTTTGTCAAGAAAATATTGACATTCAATAACCCTTCAATTATTATGAAAGTAATAATTTTTATCAATAAGATAATTGGGAGGGGCCGTTATGAGTGCTCAAAGAAAAAACAGCCGTCAGCGTAATGCCATTCTTGAATGTGTGAAAAAACACGAAGACCATCCCACTGCAGATATTATTTATCAGGAGGTCCGGGAACTGTTCCCCCATATCAGTCTGGGCACAGTATACCGCAATCTTTCCCTTCTGACTTCTCTGGGCAGCATCCGCAAAATCTCCTGCAATAATCATGCTGACCGTTTCGACTGGCATCTGGAACCCCACGCTCATTTCATCTGCAGCAGATGCGGCAAGGTCTCAAACTTTCCTTCAAAAATCCAGCTTCAATACATCAACGATTCCGGAGATGACTTCCGGGGACTGATCACGGACCAGTCGATATTTTTTTACGGCTACTGTGAAAACTGTTACAATCCGGATTCACCTGCCGATGAAAGCCTGCCTGGAGCCAAAATATAGCCTTCCTCCGGCCGCGAATTTAAGATTGATTTTTTCCGAAAACTATAGTAGAATAATCAAGTCGGTTTGACAGGCTTCCTTGGCTCAGCTGGTAGAGCGACGCATTCGTAATGCGTAGGTCGGGGGTTCGAATCCCCCAGGAAGCTTAAAAAAGAAGGATCACTGTTTCAGTGGTCCTTCTTTTTTTACATATTTTATCATCAGATCACAACGCCGTTGACCCTCATCTGCTCATCCGAATTTCCAGAACCATAACCCAGCTTCTCATACTGGGCCTTGGCCTGCTCCCAGGGAAGGCTCTCATGTTCCTCTTTCAGATAAGAAATAATATCTGTCACTCCCTCTCCGGTGAAGGAACTGGTCATGAATATTTTTTTACAGCCGGCCAGCCGAAGCCACTCTGCCGCCTGTTCCGGATCTCCGGCCCAGTGGTCACATTTTGTGACAATTCCCACCACTTCCCTGTTTGCCTGAGCACAGACATTGGGCGGGTAGAGGGAAAAGGGCTCCGTCGAGCTCATGAGAAGGCCAATCACATCGGCCTCAGCACCATATACTGCCAGCGCGCCGGCGAGCTCCTTTGTCTCAGCATACTCCCCGGGGGTGTCGATAATCACATCATAATGATTGATGTACTGGGTTTTATGGTAACGGATCTTCTTCCCCTTCATCGCCTGGGTCAGGGTCGTCTTTCCAGACTCACTGCGGCCTACAAACATAATCTTTCTCACAGTGACTGTCCTCCTGTCAGTGCAGATCCCTGACACTGCGGCGGGTCTTTAATGCATTTACCTGCCGTCTCAGCACAAACACTGCTCTGTCATAGAGATTGTCATAAATCAGTTCATAGGCCAGATAGGAAATCACCAGAGCCAGCAGAACATCCACGATGGAATGCTGTTTCAAAAACATAGTGGACAGGATGATCAGCAGGGTCAGAATATGGGCCCCCGCCTTAATCACATGCCGGTCTCTCAGTCTCCTGCTCTGCCTGACCGCAAACAGAGTACCCACGGAATTAAAGACATGAATGCTGGGAAGGACATTGGTCGGCGTATCATTTGCATAAACCATCTTTGTCCACGTCACAAACACATTATCCCGCGCAAAAGTCTCAGGTCTCAGTTCCAGGCCATTGGGATAGAGCCAGGAAATCAGGAGAAAAATGGTCATACCCACCATGCCTGTATAAACCAGGCGGAAATACATATCCCGCTCCCGCAGGAAAAAATACAGGGCCGCTGACCCTATATAGACAAACCAGAGCAGGTAGGGAACCACGAAAATCTCCATAAACGGAATATATCGGTCAAAGGCACAATCAATGATATGGAGCTCTTCCGGCTGAATCGCCTCCAGCATATGAAATGCCCCAAGATAGGCAAAATAATAGATGACCACCAGGGCCAGCTTCTGCAGATCACCCAGACCTTGTTTCTGCTTTAAAGGATTTCTTTTTTCAGACTGTCTAATCATAATTTCAATTACCTTAGCTGTATTTCTTCTGTGGCGATGCTTCCTGCAGTTTCAGTTTCGGGATGTTAAATGCATCACAAAGCTTGCCAATATTGTCCTGGGCTATGCGTACCGCCTCGGGGACGCAGATTGTTTTATAGAGGCTGAGCAGACTCTCCCTGTCAGTGACGGCCGGAGAGCTGGGATCTCTGTCCTCAAAGGCACAGACCTGCTCCAGGTAAATGTAGAGAGCCTCCATGGGGGAACCGACCATTACCTTTGACAGTACCGTGCCAATCGTATTCTTGCTGATACTCTTGGGAAGACTGATCTGATTATTCATGTTCACTCGAATGTTCATCGGCTCGTTTGGTTTTACATTATTGTTATAATCACATTTGACAATGCGATATCCTCTGACCTCTAAATTCATAGCTGGTCTCCTTCCAAATACTTGACGGCATGCACTTTCTAAGAATAACACATTCCTAAAATTTTGCAATGATGATCACAAATTTGTAAGAGATCAAATGATTATTCCATCATGATACCGTCAGCAGACGCCTTCTGCCAGTCCAGAAGATCCTGCAAAGTAACCTGATCCACCACCTCATTGATCGCCGTGTTCAGTTTCTTCCAAAGAATCAGGGTCGCACAGTCATCCGCCCTGCTGCAGGCTGCCGCTGTCCCCTGGTTGTCCAGGCAGGCCACCGGGGCCAGGCTGCCCTCCGTGAGGCGCAGGATCATCCCTGCAGTATATTTCTCAGCCGGCCTGGCCAGAAGATATCCTCCCTGGGGCCCCCGAATACTTCTGACATAACCCGCCCTGTTGAGGACGGCAATAATCTGTTCCAGGTACTTGATGGACAGGTCCTGGCGGCTGGCAATCTCCTTGATCCTCACAGGACTTCCCTCCTCCTGATGCAGAGCAATGTCCATCATAAGCCTCAATGCATATCTTCCTTTTGTAGATATTTTCATTTGCTTTTCCCCCATATGTTCCAGAATTCCAAATATACAATATCTTGTTATTTATTGCAAGATGATTTTCATAAGTCACCTGATACTGCCCGTTTCAGCCTCGCATTTCTTATGAACCATACTAAGTATATCATTTTAATATGATTTATGCATGAGTTTTTCAGAATGCCGGATACAGCTTTCATTTTCCGGGTTTTTTTCCATGGTGTTCTTGCCTTTTATAAAAGATTGTTTTAATATGAATAAATAAGGGATTTTAAGCATAGAAAGGGGTTGCAGAAATGAGCAATAATAAATCTTCATTTAACAATAATCAGATCCTTTCCTGGCTTGATTACTTCTCCCAGAAAGCTGGGTTGGATATAGAGAAAATCAAGCTGATCGATATCAGCAGGAGGAAGAAAAACCTGATCCCCACCATAGAGACACACAAACGGGTCGTGGTTTTAATCGATGAGGGTCATCCTGGATTTTTCTTTGATCTTTGGGAAAGCGGACTCGGCGACTGCGAGCTCTGGTTCAAAACCGGCCTGACTCCGGAGGGTGAGGTGCGGCCGCGCCGTCTTGCAGATATGATTGACACTGAGATTTCTGAGCCTTCTGTCATGCTGATTGTGAATCCGGCTGCCAGAAGTTCCTACCGTTTAGGCATACAGAACACTAATTTTTCCCAGGGTTCAGTCCGCTATGTGGCCAGTGAGATCCGGGCCATCATCATCAATAAGCTTCATCTTGATGACCAGGATACCATCTGCATCATCAGCGGCGAAAGCATCGCCGTGGAGTCCGCCATGATTGCCAATGACGGCCAGATTATCGCGGTGGAATACAATAAGCATGACCGCTACTCCATGGAGGAAAATGTTAAGAAGTTCGGCCTGCACAATGTGTCCATCGTCGATGATACTTCCAGGGAATCCATGAGCAGTCTGCCGGTGCCTACCCTCTCTTTCATTGTAGCTACCAAGCGCTTTGAAGATGAAGTGGAAGATCTGCTCCGCCTGAATCCAAAGATGAAGTTTGTGGTGTACACCCTTGAGCTCAACATTCTGTCCGACATACTGAATGTCTTCAAGAAGTATCATATCGAGCAGACAGAGGTCATCCAGGTAAATATGTCCAAGCTGAACAACAAGGGTATTTTTGAAGCCAAGCCGGCTCCCTGGATTCTCTCAGGAGAGCCTGTATAGAGGCAGTTTCTGTGAGATCCTGCTTTTTAAGAATCTGCGGGACAAAAATCTAATGAATTACATCCCCTGATTTAAATCTAATGAATTACCTCTGCTGAATTAAAAAGACGAACAAATCACAATCCCCGGAAGAGAAGTCCATGGTTCGCCCACAGCCTTCTCCTCCGGGGATTTTTTCTGACACGGCGGCCAGAATCACATATCAGAGCGTCCTTCCTTTTACCAGGGACTTTTGGACAGGCCCTTGATCAGCTTTTCTTCCATTTCCAGATAGACCTGGTCCACATCCCTTTTCTGATCTTCCGTCAGGCCGTTGGACCGGGCAAAGCTCTGCCACGAGGACATAGCCACCAGCAGATCTGTCATGGTCTTACAGTTTCGAAACTTCTTTTCATAATATAATATCTTTTCTTCAATACTGCTCATAGTATCTCTCCTCCTTCAGATTCTATTCTTCCCTGTCCGGGTCAGTTTCATCAAAACTGTCTCTTCCCAGACGAACCTCCTCC
This sequence comes from Anaerobutyricum sp., assembly GCA_045112755.1. Classification (GTDB taxonomy): domain Bacteria; phylum Bacillota; class Clostridia; order Lachnospirales; family Lachnospiraceae; genus Anaerobutyricum. The sequence continues at coordinate 19,288 of JBGUIF010000064.1, read as the reverse complement.
AGCTTCTCGGCCATCTTTTCATCCGTCTGATCAAAGAGGTAACTTCTGTCCCGGTCTTTTTTATCGCGGTTAATCTTTCGGATCTCCTCTTCGACATAGAGCACTTCCTCGCGAAAATCCCGGGCAGACTGCTTTCGTGCTCCTGCCCCGGTGACAATCACCTGCTCCAGGCTGTCAGATGTTGCAACCCGGACAGCGTATTTTGAGACAATTTCATGGGTTGTCTTTTCGATATACTGGTCTGCTGTCTCAGCCTCTTTGGTATACACCACATAAATATTGTGATGTCTGAGAATCTCCCCTTTATTTCCCTTCACTTTGTATGCATCGAATACCAGAATCAGAGTGCAGCCCACATAACCCTGATAATTGCTCATAATCTCGATCAATCTGTTCCTGGCTGCGTCCAGGCTCGATTCTGCCAGCTGACTGAGATCCTCCCAGGCAAAGATAATATTATAGCCGTCCACCAGGAGATACTCTTTCTGCAGGGAAGCCCTTTCGGGATATTTTTTTCTTTTATGGTTCCGGCTGCTCTCTGCCTGGGTGCTCTCTTTTTTTCCGGAAAAGTTCTTACCTGACCCCCGGTCTCTGGCACTGCCGGTCCGATATCCGCTGTAGTGGTCCATCTTCTGCTTCCCGCTGCCAAATTCTCTCTCATAGATTGCCTTGAAGGCTTCGTCTTCCACATAATAGGCAGGGCGGCCCGATCTGTCTCCCGCGCCGGTGCTCTCAGCCTCTTTGTATGCCTGATCTGAAACTTCTCCTGCGAAAGCTCCGTCTCCGGCCGCACTCCCTTTTTGGGATCCCGCTGACCGGCTGTCTTTTCCTCTGCCTCCCGGTCCCCAGATCAGTGCAGAATCTTTAATATGCATATAGTTCTCCATCTGATCCCAGGAGACAGCAAAGCCTGCTCCGTGGGAACAGAAGATGGATCCTGTAGGATTGTCCAGATCAGCCTCACTGTCATAACCGAAGCGGTCGATGATTTCTTCCTCATTATGACAGGGCTCATATGCCTTTAAAGCACAGGTCAGCCGGCCGGCACCGCCGGTGTAGGAAAGCAGTTCCCGGTTATAACCCAGCAGCTCCGAAGCTGGTGCTGTCCCCCGAAGAAGCAGCATGTCCGCCGAAGAGGCAGTTTCCGGTTCCCCAAAGGAACCACCCATCCGCTGTATATCTGTCATGGCCCTGCCGATCCGCTCAGTGGGAACCTCAAGGACAAAAGAGTACCAGGGTTCAAGCAGCACGGCCTTTCCTTGGGCCTGGGCACATTTAAGTCCATGGCGGACTGCCCGATAGGTCGCCTGCCTGAAATCGCCTCCCTCCGTGTGCTTTTTATGAGCCCTTCCGGCTGTGAGCACAAAACGGACATCCGATACCGGAGAACCTGTCAGGGTGCCGCGATGTTCTCTCTCTCTCAAATGCGTCATAATCAACCGCTGCCAGTTTCTGTCCAGATAATCTTCATTGCATTCACTGACAAATTCCAGGCCTGATCCCTCAGGCAGGGGATCTAAGCGAAGGTGCACCTCCGCGTAATGCTTCAGGGGCTCATAGTGTCCGACCCCATGGACAGAATCAGACACCGTCTCACGGTAAAGAATCTGACCCGGGCCAAATTCCACGCTGATTCCGAACCTTTCCTCAATCAGACTCTTCAGTATTTCAATCTGGACTTCTCCCATAAGATGAGCATGGAGTTCCTGCTGCCTCTCCTCCCATACCAGATGCAGGAGGGGTTCCTCCTCCTCCAGCTCCCTAAGCTGGCCCAGGGTCTTTTGAAGATCTATCTTGTCCGGCAAAAGAATCTGACAGGTAAGTACCGGTTCCAGCAAGGGAATATCGCCACCCTGTTCCCGGCCAAGACCCTGCCCGGCAAAAGTGCCTGACAATCCGGTGACCGCACAGACTGTTCCCCGGTCTGCCTCGCCGCACATCTCATATTTCTCCCCGGAGTAAACGCGGATCTGATGAATCTTTTCTCCATCACCCACAGGCATTTTTACCCGGATTCTTCCATGGGTAACCTTGAGCCAGGTAAGCCTTTCCCCCTTATCATCCCGGGAAATCTTAAAAACCCTGGCTCCATAGTCCGATACGCCTTCCTGGCGATCGGGATGGTTCCCGGAAATGGTCTGCGGGCCGCTATCCCTCTCCAGATCATGGAAGATTTCCTCCTCCAAAGGCTCTTCCATAAATGTCTCAAAGCCGGCCAGCAGTTCTTTTATGCCTGAAAGCCGAAGCGCTGACCCGAAATAGGCAGGAAATACTTTCCTCTCCCGTATCAATTTCCGGATAATCTCATCTGGAATCTCCCCATTTTCCATGAAATCTTCCAGAACCTTCTCATCTGTCAGGGCAAGATCCTCCAGCCAGGCCTCCTCTCTTTCCAGGCAGCCCGACAAAGCATCAAAAGCAATAATCCCCTCACTCAGCCGACTTCTCAGCCTGTTCAATAAAAAGTCTCTGTCCGTATCAGGCTGATCCATCTTATTAATAAAGAGAAAAGTCGGAATATGGTACATTTTCAGAAGTTTCCACAGGGTCTGGGTATGACCCTGAACTCCGTCAGTACCGCTGATTACCAGAATCGCATAATCCATCACCTGGAGCGTTCTCTCCATTTCTGCGGAAAAATCCACATGTCCCGGGGTATCCAAAAGAGTAATCTGTCTGTCTCCCAGGGGAAAGATGGCCTGCTTGGAGAAAATGGTAATTCCTCTGGCCCTCTCGAGAGCATTGGTATCAAGGAAAGCATTCTGATGGTCCACTCTGCCCATCTTCCGAAGAACGCCGGCCGTGTAAAGCATCCCCTCAGAGAGTGTTGTCTTTCCGGCATCCACGTGGGCAAGTATTCCCACTGCCAGTTTTTCCATTACTATCACTTCCTAACCTCATTCAAAGATCGGCTGCATAAGCACAAGAGCGGCAGAACTATCGTAGTCCTGCCGCCCGGTCAGCAACGGAGATGGAGGGATTTGAACCCTCGCGCCGGTGATTGCCGGCCTACCGCATTTCGAGTGCGGACCCTTCAGCCACTTGGGTACATCTCCTCAACCGGGGAATAAAGCCTGTCCCCGGAAACGCGTTAATTATTATAACAGAGATCCCTGCAAAAGGCAAGATACCAGCTCCCGCCCCTGCAGGGATCACCTTCAGTTCCCGTCTCACACAGGAATTGCATCAGTTTCTTTTAATTCCGGGATTGCCCTCAATCCCCTCCCGAAAGGCTTTTATGCCCTTATTTGCGGTGCATGGAGAAGGAATCCAGGTCATAGTTGGACAGGTTCTCAAGAATCTTTCTTCCATCGGCATCCTTGATCAGCTTATCTCTGAATCTCTTGACCTCATTCTCAGCCTTATGCTTGCTGGGACCGCCGACACAGCCGCCCATACAGATCATTCCTTCTATGAAGTCTTCTTTAAGTCTGTCGCGCTCCATCATCATCAGGGCTTTCTTGCAGTCTGCCGCTCCGTTGCAGACATTGACGGTGATGTTGTCATTCTCGTTCTCCTCACGGAGGGACTGAAGTACCGCATTGGTAACGCCGCCGCTGTTGCCGAACCTCTTACCAAAGACAGAAGCTTCCTGATAATCGTTCGTCTCTGCTTCAAATTCCACGCCTCTGGCCTTCATAAGAGCACGGAACTCACCAACGGTCAGTACATAATCCGCATTGCCCTCGATGCCGGAGGCTGCCTCACTCTTCTTGGCAATACAGGGGCCGACAAAGACGGTGATGGTCTCCGGATCCTGTGCCTTGAGCATACGGGAAACAGCACACATGGGCGAAACGGTGGTGGAAATATGTTCTGAAACCTTCGGAAAATGCTTATTGATCATGTTGACAAAGGCCGGACAGCAGGAGGTGGTCATCTTCTTTCCCTCCTTGAAGGCCTCTGCCCACTCTTCCGCCTCAGCTGCCGCCGTCAGATCTCCTCCAAGACCAACTTCCACCAGATCAGTAAAACCTACGGCTTTAGCTGCTTTCTTCAGACTGCCCATGGTGATATCTGCCCCGAACTGACCTTCAAGGGCCGGAGCAGGCATGGCAATCACTTTCTTGCCGTCGCGGATGGCGGAAGCCACCTCAACAACATTGGTTACTGTGCCGATGGCACCGAAGGGACAGCTGTGAACACAATGTCCGCAGGAGATACACTTTTCATCATCAATATGTGCTATACCGGTCTCCTGATCCACCATGAGTGCATCCACCGGGCAGCTCTTGCGGCAGGGCCGGAGCAGGTCGGCGATGGCATTGTAAGGACAGGCCTGGGCACAGCGGCCGCACTCTTTACATTTTGAAGGATCAATATATGCCTGGTGCATACCGATGGTGATAGCCCCGAAGTTACAGGAATTATAGCAGGCCTTTCCCATACATTTCTGACAGTTGTTTGTAACGGTGTAGCGGGAGATCGGACACTCCTCACAAGCTGCAGGAATAATGTACACAATCTTATTGCGTACTTCCTCCTCATCGCGGATCTTGCCCATGGGAGTTCTGCCTTCCGCCAGGTTCACTCTCTGACGGATTACCTCTCTTTCCTTATAGATACAGCAGCGATACTGGGCTTTGGGTCCCGGGATCATCTCATAGGCAATCTGGTCCCTCTCTTCATCCAGTTTTCCCTCAAAGGTCAGCTTGGCGATTCGATAGAGAACCTCATGTTTCAGCTTTAATGTGGTAGCATCATTTGTAACCATAGTAACCTCCTAATATTCTGACGGTCCGTTGCATCCCGTCTTTGAAATGCCCTGTAAATGATAGTTGCTGATTCTTTTACTTGTGCCGGATTAAAATGCCCTTTTTAAAGACGGCATCGTTTATAAGTTAAAGACCCCTCTTTAATTTGTGTTTAGTTTAACATTCTGTAGAGATTTACTCAACGAAAATTAAGAATAATTATTCATTGTATCAAAAAGAATACATTATTATTGATAATTTGTTGGAACAAAAACTATTTCTTTTCACATTTCAAAGATAATAATGGAGAAAATGCCTGATTACAATTAATATTTTTTTAACATTGTAGATGGCTGCTTTTTCACTCAATCTTCCCGCATCTGCTTCAAAGTCAAAAAGGCCGCTCCCATCTCTTCCTTGACCAGGCGGTTCTTCAATTCATATTGTCTCTTATAAAAAGCATGAGTGGCAGGATCCGGTTCAAATTCATTTTTAATATGAATATTTCCCGTAAGAGCTCCAGCAATGTCCTTGACATCCCCCACAGCATAGGCACCAAAGACACAGTTGGTCATGACGGCTCCCGCTGCGTTTTTCAGGGTAACTGTCCTGCTGTCCAGCATATCCGCCTTCATCTTGTTCCACATGTTATCCCGGCTGCCGCCCTCTGTGATGGTGATTCTGCTCAGATCGATTCCGGCGCCGCGGTAAAGTTCGGTAATCTCCATATAGTCGTAGCCGATGGCCTCCAGTACGGCCCGCCAGAGGGTGAACTGGTCTGTGTCCATGGTCATATTCAGGAAACAGCCTGTGGCATCAGCGATATCATTATTGCCCCCGGTCAGATAGGGCAGGAAAATTACACCATTGGAACCGGCCGGCACCTTTTCCCGTGACTTTTCTTCCAGCACCCGGTAGTGGGCACCATCCTCCGCCTTCTGGCAGATATTGTCCTTGTACCAGCGCAGGGCCAGACCGCCTGTCCTGATATAGCCCCAGTAGAAGTAGGTATCCGGCAGGGAACCGCTGTTAAAAATCAGGCCGGTCCCGGGTTTGGACAGCTCTGGTATGATTCCCTTAGTGGAGACGCAGAACATGGAACAGGTTCCTGCCACATCCACGGCCTGGCCGGCTTCCATATTGCCGCTGCCGATCATGGACTGCATGGTGTCTCCTGCGCCGCCGCAGATGGCGATTCCGGCCGGGAATCCGGTTTTCTCTGCCATCTCTTCGGTCAGATGACCAATCACATCCCAGGGCTTGACGATCCGGGGCATCATGGATTCCGGAATGCCAAGGATGTCCAGCTGCTCTTTAGACCAGCACTTCTCCTCTACCTTATAACCCAGGCCCCAGCCGGACATGGTTCCCCAGTCTATGAACATCTCCTCTCCCTTAAGGCCGGCCAGATGGGCCAGTACATAGGGAGCATCATGAACAAATTTTACGCCTTTCTCCCTGAATCCTTCCTGATTCTTCAGAAACCAGCGGGCAAACATAGCCGGAAACATACAGTTGGCCTCCGCATTTCCGGTCTCCCTCTGCCAGATGGAAAGGTCCAGTGCATTAATGGCATCCGCGTCCTCTTTGGTGCGGGAATCCAGATAATTAATATAGGGAGTGATGGCATTTCCTTCCGCGTCCACGCCGCAGATACCACATATAATCCCATCTCCCATAATAGACCGAACCTGATTTACATCCAGTCCCTTCTCCTTCATCTGCTCGGAGCAGTCCTTCATACCCTTTATGGTCAGCTGCAGGTATTCGTCACAGTCCATGCTGACCCAGCCCGGCTCCGGATAATTAAGGGTTGTCGGGGAGGCAGATTGGACCAGACAATTCATGTCCTCATCATATACAGCGACTTTCACACTCTGTGTACCTGCATCAAAACCTATGTAATATCTGCTCATTTTCATTTTCCTCCTTAAACCTGATACTTATACAACAAAAGACCCCGGATCAAATCCAGGGTCTGAAAATACCATTATATCAGCTGAAAACCGGCTCTGCCGGAATCTGCCGGTGCACAGTCAGGAACAGACATCCATCCTCCCTGAAAACGCAGCTGCTTTCCACTTCTCACATCCAGACTATACTGTCGGCTCCGGAATCACACCGGATCGTGCCAGTCGGCTCGCGGGCTCACACCATTGATCCTGATCCAGAATCATCTGTGTACACCGCCGGTCGGGAATTACACCCTGCCCCGAAGTTCTGATATCCAATTTCTGTCTATTATAACTCATAACCGTTTATAATACAATGTCTTTTATCACTCCAGCTTCAGAGTTTTCGCACAGTAATACTTAAAACCATTTTTGTCGCAGTATTTCTTGATTTTTTTTGCTGTAGCCTTACTGGGACTGTACTCCAGCAGGTAGACGTCGTATCCTTCTTTTTTCACTTCCTTCAGATATTTTTTTAAAACTGCCGTCTCCTTCCTGCTCTGATTGTGATAAGTCTCATTATCGAAATTGATTTTAGTGAAAACCTCCTCCTGGTTGACAGCATCAAAAAGGTCCTCTCCTGCACCCATGGAAAAGGTTTTGGTGACAAACTCCTTGGCACCGTTGATAATTACCTCCGTATTCAGCGACTTAATTCTGCGGAGGATATTACAGATGCCCTCATAGATCCCGGTTTTCGGATAGTAATGATAGACATCCAGATTATCGATAAAATAACCGTCAAACCCCTTTTTATGAATCTTTTCCGCCAGTGTAAGGCAGTATTGCTGCCAGGCCTGATTGGAAACATCAATCCAATACTCGTCCGGCCAGTCTCCATAGATTCCCAGGGTAATATTCTCAAAATTATCGAAATAGCTGCGGAAAGTCTCCAGTGTTCCAATATTCAGATAGGCGTACACCGTCTTTCCCTTGTCCTGAAGCTTTTCTACCTCTTTTTTGCTGAACTCTGTAGGTTCCACCACAACGGTTTCATATTTATCCAACCGTCCGATGTTGTCATGATCAATGCCTATAAAAACACCATACGGAGCCGTCTCTGCCCCCAGCTGTTCTTTCTGGCAGGCAGCCAGCATTATCACTATGATTGCCATGATGATGCAGGCAATCTTTCTCATCCTCGTCATTTCCTGTGCAGCTCCTTTCTCTGCATGCCCTGCATCCCCCCTCCTGTTCCAGGCCGGGTCAGGGCCGACACATTCCTTATGATATTATCTCTCTTCTATTTCAAATGATTTCATTTTCAAATGTTTTCATTTCGATGCGGCTGTCCATCATATTAACAGGAAAATGTGTCTTATTTATAAACATTTCTCCAACCAACGCAAAATATCTCTGTAAACTGTTTCCCGGTCAGATTCATTGAGGATCTCATGGCGGTCATTTTTATACAGTTTACCCTGGATATGTCTTACTCCGATTCCTGCATAGGCCTGATAGGCGGCGATTACTCCCCTGCCGTTGTCCCCCACCGGATCCTCAGCTCCGGATACCAGAAGAAGGGGAAGGCTTTTGGGAATTCTTCTCATATTTTTCTTTCTCTGCATGGAACGAATGCCCCGGAACATATTATAATAACCGTTTAGGGTAAAAGAGAAGGAACTTCTGGGATTACTGCAAAATTCCCTCGACACGCTTTCCACCTTGGAAAGCCAGTCCACAGGGGTTTTTGTATGTTTGAACTGTCTGTTGTAGGCTCCACTGGTCATCAGGACAAGCAAACGGCTGCGATGATGCCAGCCCCGGAATAAAGCCATAACCTGGCAGAGCCCCATTCCCAGAAAAACAGAGAAAGCTTTTGGAGATCCTGTCCCCATAATCACTGCTCCGGAGAGTCCTTCCCCATATAGGGTAATATACTGCCGCAGCAAAAAGGAACCCATACTGTGGCCAAGCATCAGATAGGGTTTCTCCGGATACCTTCTTTGAAGCTCTGTGCGCAGTCTGTGGATATCTGCTATGAGGCAGCCATTCCCGTCCTTCTTTGCAAAATAACCATAACGACTGTCATCCACTACGGAGTCTCCGTGGCCCAGGTGATCATTGCAGGCTACAAGAAAACCATGGGAAGCAAGGAAACAAGCGAAATCATCATAGCGTTCTTTATATTCTGACATGCCGTGGCAGATCTGTACGATTCCCCGGACTTTCTCTTTTTTGTCCCTGGGTCTCCAAATCATGGCATGAATCACCGTCAGCCTGTCCGCAGACCGGTAAGCCGCCTCTGTCCTGACCACTTCACAGGTTTCCATTTGATTAATCCGACTACTCATTCCCTCATCTCTCTTCCATCGTTTCACGATTAATAGTTAATACAGGCATTTTTCACCTGTCAAAAACCGTCATCAGAACCAGCCGTGGGCCTGACAGGCTTTATATATGCCGTCATCAACATTCCGCTCTGCAACATAGTCCGCTTTCTCCTTCAGGGCTTCACAGGCATTTCCCATAGCAACCTTGTAGAAACGGTCATCAAACATCACCAGGTCATTGGTATCATCCCCAAAGACCACAACGTCAGAGGGCTCTCCGCCGGCGAACTCAAGCATGCGGAGAATCCCCTGATGCTTGACATCCGGCTGGAACATAAGATACTCCGGTTCAAAGCGGGTATGTCCCAGAGTGTCCCGCAGGGTCAGCTTTCCTTCCTCTTCCTCCGGGATGGAAACATACATCTTGTAGATGGCCTTCTCCTCCACTGGGTCGAACTGATCGTCTATAATGTAAGTCGTGGGCTCTTTTCTGGTCCCTGCCTGCTCAATAAAATTGAAATTGCTGGCATAGACCTTCCTGGAATCATCCAGAGCCACCAGAACCCCGTATCCCAGGGAGACTGCCTGCCGGTATACAGCCAGAGACTTCTCCCGCTTCATAGGCCTGTTCTCCCTCATCTCACCTTCAAAGTAAATACCATGCCCGCCGTTGCAGACCATGTTCTCAAAATCATGTTTTCTGGCAAAGGGGATTGCCTTATAGGAGGCCCTTCCCGTTGCAATAGAGACAAAATGACCTGCAGCCCTGAGCTTATCCAGGGCTTCCCTGGCGGAAGGTACGATTTGTCCGGTATTTCTGTCCGTCAAAGTCCCGTCAATATCAAAGAAAAAGTATTTTTTTTGCATTTCCCCATCTCCATTTCTCAATGCTTTATTTCAGATTATACTATACACGTACAGTCAGGTCACGGATTACTTCCCCGGCCAGAATCAGTCCCGCCGCCGCAGGCACAAAGGAAAGGCTGCCGGGAATCTGCCGCCGGTGCACGTCTTCCGAAAGATCTCCCATAGGTTTTAAGGGTTTCTCTTTAGAGTATACCACTTTCAGACTGTCAATCCCTCTTTTTTTCAGTTCTCTTCGCATCACCCTGGCCAGAGGGCAGATGGAGGTATCATAAATGTCCGACACCTCAAAGGAAGCCGGGTCCAGCTTATTGCCGGCCCCCATGGCACTGATGATCATTACATCTGCCTCTTTTGCCTGCTCCACCAGACTGATCTTCCCTGCCACCGTATCGATGGCATCCACCACATAGTCATAATGGGTGAAATCAAACTGGTCTCTGGTCTCTGGCAGGTAGAAGGTTCTGTGTACATTGACCCGGGCAGCCGGATTGATATCCAGGATCCGGTCTTTGGCCACATCAACCTTATATTTTCCCAGGCTGCTGTGCAGGGCGATAATCTGCCGGTTAAGATTCGTCAGACTTACCTTGTCATTGTCAATCAGGTCCAAAGTCCCCACGCCGCATCTGGCCAGAGCCTCCACAGTATACCCTCCGACGCCTCCGACGCCGAACACGGCTACCCTGGACGACTCCAGGCGCTTTATATTCTCTTCCCCCAGAAGCAGTCTTGTTCTGGAAAACTGGTCCAACATACCGCAGCATCCCACCTATTCTATCGATAATCACTTTTTCACTTCGCCCTATATTTTGCGAGAATCAGGATATTCTGTCAAGCAATTTTTTAAGGGGCTGCCGCATGAAAGCAAATGAAAGATTTGACATAACAACCAGGACCCTCAATGTCCTTGTCGTTTATATCAACGGAGTTTCTGCTTTCATACGGCAGCCCCTTATTCTGTGATTACGATTCTTTTATACGCCTTCCCCGGCGCATTCTCTCAGTTTTCTCCTGGTCTCCTCACTGACTTTCCCGGGGGTACGCACCTCCACTGTCACATACTGGTCTCCAGGATTTCCTTTCTTCCTGACAGAAGGCATACCCTTGCCTTTGAGGCGGATCCTGGATCCGGCATTGGTGCCTTCCCGGATCTTGCATTTCACCGGTCCGTGCAGGGTAGGAACTGTCACTTCTCCACCGAGAATCATGACAGAATAGGGAACCCTCACTGTGGTATAGACATCATTGCCTTTCCTTTCAAAAACAGGGTCCTCTTCAACCTGAACTTCCAGCAGAAGGTCTCCTGTTTTACCCCCGTTCCTTCCCGGATAACCCTTGCCCGCCAGACGGACCTTGCCTCCGGAAGCAATACCTGCAGGAATATGGACCTTCAGCGTCTGCTTGCTGCCGGTATGGTCTGTATATTCAATCATCCGGTCACAGCCTGCAGCTGCCTCTCTCAGGGAAATCTGAATCTGAGCCTGGACGTCCTGCCCTTTCTGGCTGAAGTCCTGCCGCTGCCGGCCGCCCTGCCGGCCCTGGAAACCTCCAAAACCGCCAAAGCCTTCTCTTCCTCTATAATAAGACCCTTTGCCGCCGCCAAAGAAACTGCCGAAAATATCATCGAGATCAATGTCTCCCTGCCCCTGGCCGCCAGGATTAAAATGGAACTCCCGATACTGGTAATTCCTCTTGTCGTCTCCGGCCTGCCTGAAGGGCCCGTTTCCATAGAACTGCCCTCCCTGCCCATACCATCCTTCAGGCCTGGGGTTGCCGCTTTCATCAAAAGCCGCGTAACCATACTGATCATACAATTTTTTCTTTTCTTTATCACTCAGGATATTATAGGCTTCAGAAACCTCCTTAAACTGCTCTTCCGCCCTGGAATCACCGGGATTTGTATCCGGATGATACTTCTTGGCCAGCTTTCTGTAGGCTTTTTTTATGGCTGCCTCATCCGCGTTCCGGGAAATGCCGAGAATCTCATAACAATCTTTTCTCTTTACCATGATAAGCCTCCTCTCCACGTTACTCTATACTCATGGGAATTCCATGGAATACCCTATCTGAAATACTCTAATAAAATCAAACAAGGGACTGCAATTCCTCAGAAAACAGCCCCCCTCTCCAACTTATATCGTATTACATTTGTTCTACATGAAATATAACACCTGTTGCATAAATTGTCAAGAATATTTTTAAATTTCTTTTTTACCGATAACGAAGGCCTGCAGATTCGTCCAAATCAACCTCAGCAAAAATCAGGCCTTCCTCTGAATCTGCCTTCACAAGGAGACCGCCGTCAGCATCAGCCAGGACAGATCGGCCTGCAAAAACACGATCCCTCTCTTCACCTGCAAGATTACACATGGCCAGAGCAGTCCCATTCTGATAAGCCTGCACACGTATTTCCCACTCGAAAATCTCCAGGGGCTCATCAGCGCAGAAAGCCGCAGGAATCATAATCAATTTTGCGCCCTGTTCTGCTTCCCTCCTGACACTCTCTGTATAATGGCGGTCCTCTCCGACAACCATGCCGATCCGGCCAAACTCCGTATCAAAAACCTTGCAAATTTCTTCCGGGGAACTTCCCTTATGATTTCCAGGATACTCTTTGCTCCCTGTAAAATGAATCATCTCCTGACATCCAATAATCTGTCCTTGTCTGTCAATCAGAAGACTGCTTTTGGAAATCCTGTCCTCCTCCCGGAGGAAACCGGACATCACTGCCATGATATGACAGGTCCTGCAGCATTCACAGAAATCTCTGATTAAGTCAGAATTCAGATCCACGGGCTCAGTCCCCGGCATTTCCGGAAAGAGGATCAGGTCCGCCCCCCTCTCCGAAGCTTCTCTCATCATTTTACAACAGCTGCTGAAATACTCCTGTAGACTTTTTCCGGCAGACATTTGCGCCATGACAAGGTTCATCATCTTTTTCCTGTTCTGGTCCCTCAATTCATCAGGGTCTATCCCGTCCGCTTCCGTAAAGGAGTACTCTCCTGTGAGATATCCTTTTAAAAAAGCGCCGGCGAGACTTCCTTTCTTGATTTGCCGCAGGGCCTCTTCTCTGCCAAACCAGCACCAGGAATCAATCTCCCGGTTAGGCACAGGCTCAGTCCCTGACACCGTCACAGTAAAGTTGAGCATCAGCGTGTTGGAGGGTGCATAATAATGACTGTGATTAAACCGGGCTTTAATCACATCAAGGCCCATCTCCTCCTTCACTTCCCGCACAGCTGCGTCTTCTGAGTCCTCGCCTTTATTCACATATCCTGCCACCAGAATATAGTGGGGCTTGCCATACTGTCTGATCAAAATAATTTTGGATTGATCTTCATTGGTCACGATCATGCTCACAGCAGTATTAAAGACCGGAAACCGGTACTGCCCGCAATGGTCGCAGTAAGGTACCATTCCTTCTCCGTCCAGATATTTTTTCCGAAGTTTCGCCCCACATTCCATACAGTGCTTCAATGGTATCCCTCCCTGTTTTTTCATCCATGCATTCTTCGATTTTTCTCACTGAGGGTGACCAGACCATAGTAGGCCAGGAGAGCCAGACCAAAGGAGATTGCCAGGCTTTCTGTCGCTTGATCCTGCTGAGGTGTAGACTGAATCCGGGAGATGGATCCCTGCTCACCGGTCTGGGCCTGGCTGGTACTTGCCGTGCCATTGTCAACATTACCCTGCTGAGTTGACTCGGTTGAAGTTACCGTCTCTGTCGTATCCACTGCCGCCTCCATACTGTCAAGCTCTGCGCGGGCATCAGCAATAATTGTCTCCAGTTCCCTCTTTGCATTGATATAATAAACTTTTTTCTGCAGTGAAAAATAACTGTCCTCTTTACCGGTGCAGGTAAGTTCTTTTCCTCTTCGGACATTTGCCTGCTCCACTTCGCCTGTATCCTTCTTTTTCAGGCCAAGATACTTGGCGATTCCCCTTGCATCGGCAGCAGCAAGTTCCTGGATTTTTTCCTTGGAGGAGAGAACCAGCTGATAGTCTTTTTTACTGTCCATAAAACAATGTTCCACCAATATTACCGGAAAATCATAGAGCATCCCGTCACGGATAATGCCATAATAATCTGCGATGGATCCATCTTCATAGCGGTCGCCCTCCACGGAGGCCCTTCTCACCAGGCCCTGGATGGTAAGGCCCAGGCCCTCTAGTTCTGCGAGAATACTTCTTGCCAGACGGTTCTCTTCCTGAACCAGCTCTGTCTTATACTTTCCTTTTCTGGCCACCAGCACACTGCTGCCATGGTCATACAGACAGCTGGAATCATAGGCGTCACAGTGAAGGCTGATCATGATATCCGCTTTTTTCTTTCTGGCAATTTTGGTCCTTTTATGGAGTCCGACTTCTTTATCCTTATCTCTCGTCATTCCCACCAGGACATTATCATATTTCTGCAGTTCCTTCATCAGAGCTTTTCCGATGATTAAAGTAACCTTTTTCTCCGACAGCCCATTGCCGGAAGCACCGGAATCTTCGCCACCGTGACCAGGATCCAGCATAATCCTGATCGTAGTGTCATCTTCACTGATCCCTTCCAGATGTCTTGTGGCCGCCTCAATCTTCTCCTGAGGCGTCATTTCTGCCGCCTGGGCCGCTGCCGGCGCTTCTGTTGAAGCCGTCGTTCCGGTCTGGGCCGCTTCCTCAGTCGGCGTTGTGGCTTCCGGGGCTGCCGCTGTGGTCGCAGCTGCTGCCTCAGTTCCCGCTGTGGCTGTGGTTGCCGCCGGGGCTGCCGTGGTGGTCGCAGCTGCTGCCTCAGTTGCCGCTGTGGCTGTGGTTGCTGCCGGGGCTGCCGCTGTGGTCGCAGCTGCCGGAGCTGCCGTGGTCCCGGTCTCGGCGCCATATATGGTCAGCGGCGTACTCGCAAAAATACACATGCTGATTAAAAGGGCTGTATTTCTAAGTCCTGTTACGATTCTATTCATTTTACACCTTGATTCTTTCTTCTATAATTCTTCTTATAATTTCCAATATACTTTCCTATTATTAAACTGTTTGCCCTTTCTGTCAAGGATAAAAGCTTAACATCATCGGGATTATCTTTTACATATGAAACCAAAAATTATTCTATCTATAAGAAATCGAAGAATTATTCATGAATAAAACCGGCTGTGATATTCATATTGCTTACCGCATGAGAATCACAGCCGGGTCATATCAAGGTATATTCTGTTTCCACACTTTTTCCCTCCAGAACTCCTGCAGGTCTCCTCCACCTGCCTGCGTCAAATTCAGTTACACGTGAATAAAGGCCTGGGAGATCTCAATGTCGTCAGCTCCAGGCAGAATCTGAAGAATTCTTCCCTGACTGTGCAGATCCCGTCGGGCATTCAACAGATCCCCATAAGTCAGCCTTACCTGGGGTCTGTCCCTGTCATAGACGACAACTTCCACCGTCGATCCAGTTTCGTAAAGAGCGATCCAGGGATTTTTCATTCCCAGAAAATTTACTTCCCTGATGCTCTGGACTTCAGGTTTTTTACTTGCCTCCTCCATATACTCCCGAAATGGAGATTCCAGTTCCTGATACCATTTCCTCTCTTCCACCATTTCACTCCCTTCCTTTTGATCTGCCAATTAAAAAAATGACTGATGGAACATTTTCTCCATGTTAATATTTTATCACAAGCTGACAGAAAATAGTATTAATATTGCGTTAAATATGTATTCAATAACCTGTTATTTACTATAAATATTTTTTTATTTATAAATATATTGTTAATTTACACTAATTTTTCATGTTTTATCTTTTATTTTCTGATTATTCTTTTGTATCATATACTGTCTCATGGGAATCACCGCAGCAATCCCTGGACAAATTTATCCATCGGATTCATCCTTTCCTCTGTTTATTAAACCATGATTTATGAGACAGAAAAGGATTATTTTGTAAAAAACATTTCAAACACCATAAATATATTGGGGAATATCAAGTTTATACTAGTAATATTCAACATATTCTGATAAATTAAGATTAACAGTTTTTGTATCTACAGAATCCTGTTTTGTATAATACTATAACAACATTTATAAGGAGGGATTACTGAAATGAAATCATTTTCTCACGTGATCACAAGTACTTTGGGTATTCACGCCCGTCCGGCAGCACTTCTGGCACAGGCATGTGTAGAATTCAAGAGTGTGACAACATTTTCCTGCAATGGCGTGTCAGCCGCCGGCAATAATGTTCTCGAGATTATGCAGATGCATGCCAACAAGGGAAGTGTCCTGGAAGTAACCTGTGAGGGAACAGACGAAGAAGCCTGTATGGAAAAGATTAAAAGCGTTCTGGAAAATATGGATCCTGCCACAAAAGAATCCCAGCTCTTAAAGGTTGCTTTCTTTGGAACCAAGGATTACGACCGAATCTTCTTCAGCGAGCTTGCAAGAGAGACTGGCGAAGGCACCTTCAACACCAGCATCAAATATTTCAAGAGCCGTCTGACCATTGAGTCTGCAGAACTGGCAAAAGGCTTCGACGCTGTATGTATCTTCGTAAATGACGAGTGCGGCAAAGATGTGGTGGAAGTGCTTCATGACTGCGGCGTCAAGCTGATTCTCCTTCGCTGCGCCGGCTTTAACAATGTTGATATCGCCACTGCAAAAGAGTACGGCATCACGGTTCTCCGTGTTCCCGCCTATTCTCCTTATGCAGTTGCTGAACATGCCATGACCATCCTTCAGGCTGCAAACCGCCGGATCCACAAGGCTTATAACAAGAACAGGGACAACAACTTCGACCTCAGTGGTCTTCTGGGTGTTGACCTCCACAATAAAGTGGCCGGAATCATGGGAACCGGAAGAATCGGCCAGTGTATGGCCGCCATCTGTAAGGGCTTCGGTATGACTGTCATCGGATGGGATGCCTTCCCGAATCAGAGGCTGGTTGACGAAGGCCTGCTCCATTATGTGACAAAGGAAGAACTCTACGCTAAGGCCGACCTGATCTCCCTGCACGCACCGCTGATCATGGGTGAAAACGGCACCTACCATATGATTGATGAGCAGGCAATCTCCATGATGAAAGATACTGTTATGCTCGTCAACACTGCCCGCGGCGGTCTCATTGACACAGAGGCTCTGATTGCTGCCATGAAAGCAGGCAAGTTCCATGCAGTGGCCCTGGATGTTTACGAGGGCGAGGATGGCAATGTCTATACAGATCACTCCTCAGATCCTCTTCAGACCAGCATTACCGGCCGTCTGATGATGTTCCCGCAGCTGATCCTTACATCTCACCAGGCCTTCTTCACCCGTGAGGCTCTGCAGGCCATCGCCGCAGTAACCATGGAAAATGCCCGCAACTTTAACGAAGGTCTTCCCTACGGATTTGCGGAAGTGAAATAAAAGTATCCATCTACTATAATCAGGGGGCTGTCGCATTAAAGCGGTTGTCTCGTTAACGAAAAGACAAGGATCCCCATGTCCTGTGTTGTGTCAGTTGTTGGCATCTGTTCGTCTGATGACGGACTGAAGATCAGTCCGTCATCAGACGATCAGACACCACCAAACGACAAACACCTAGGACATTGGGGATCCTTGCTTTATCTTCAAGTTTCTGATCCGTTTTAATATGACAGCCCTGCTGAAAGACCTTGGTGAGATCTCCGGCGTCCATATCTGCTGAACCTTCTGCTCTTCAGATGACGATGGAATTATACATGATGGAATTATACATATTTCCTGTCATATAGCAGGGCTGCCAGCAGAACCACAAAGCAGGAGCCGGCATTGTGCACCAGAGCACCGGTGGTGGGGTTGAGGACGCCCAGGACCGAGAGGGTGATGGCGATGAAGTTGATGCACATGGACAAGGTGATTGCACCTTTGATGGTGTTGATAGTTGTGTTGCCGAGCCATTTGAGGTAGGGGACTTTGGAGATGTCGTCATTCATCAGGGCGACATCAGCCGCATCCACTGCGATGTCACTTCCCATGGCGCCCATGGCAACTCCAACATCCGCGATTTTCAGAGCCGGTGCATCGTTAACTCCATCGCCAATCATGCAGACTATGGAGGATTCTTTTAAATCATTAATCAAGTTTACTTTTTCTTCCGGAAGGAGGTCTGCACGGACCTCGCTGATTCCCAGCCGGTCTGCCAGATAAGAAGCAGCTTCCTGATGATCTCCGGTAAGAAGCACGGTCTTCGTATTCATCTCATTAAGACGGTCTATGATATCGGCTGATTCGGGACGGACCACATCAGACAGGGCCAGGACTCCCAATACCTTTTCTTCATCGGCGATGATCACAGATGCTTTGCCCTCTGACCGTACCCGGCTGAGTATGGAATCTGTGGAGTCCCCGAGGCTGATGTCATGATCGGACAGGTATTTTTCATTGCCGATTCTATAGACGGTTCCATCTATGACGGCAGAAACTCCCTTTCCGGCCTCCATTCTGAAATCTTTGATCTCCCGCAGCGGGAGATTTTTGTTTTTGACATCCTCGGCAATTGCTTTGCCCAGGGGATGTTCACTGCGTCTTTCTGCAGAGGCAGCCAGAACTAAAAGCTCATTCTCCGAAAGATCGGTGACAGGGAGGATATCACTGACCTGCAATTGTCCAAGGGTCAGTGTACCTGTTTTGTCAAATGCAATGGTATCCACTTTTCCCATTTTTTCCAGGGCTTCTCCTGATTTTATAATGACTCCCTGTTTCGTTGCCTGACCGATGGCTGCCATGATGGCTGTGGGGGTAGCCAATACCAGGGCGCAGGGACAGAAGACCACCATGACTGTGACGGCCCGCACGATCTCGCCGGTGATGATATATGCGGCGATGGCGATCAATAAGGCTATGGGTACCAGCCAGCTGGCCCATTTGTCCGCGATCCGCTGGGTGGGAGCCTGATTTTTCTCGGCTTCCTCCACCATATGGATCAGTTTCTGAAGGGAACTGTCCTTTCCGACTTTGATGGCTTTTATATCCATGGATCCGAAGCAATTGATGGTTCCGCTATATACAGTGTCCCCTGCGGTTTTATCCACAGGAAGACTTTCACCGGTCATGACGGACTGGTCTACCGAAGTATTTCCCTCCAGGATGATGCCATCCACCGGAATGGTCTCTCCCGGCAGGACTCGTAAAATATCGTCTTTCTTGATCTCTGCTGCAGGAATCATGATTTCCTGTCCATCCCTTATAATCCTTCCGGTTTCCGGTACCAGGGAGATCAGGTTCTTCAATCCCTTCTTGGCCCGCTCTGTGGTCATATCTTCAAGCAGTGCCCCGATTTCCATGATGAAGGCCACTTCTCCTGCTGCGAAGAGATCGCCGATCCAGAGGGCAGCAATCATGGCCATGGAGATCAGAAGGGCAGAGGAGATCTTACTGATTCCTTTGTTGTAGATGAGCCTCCAGATCGCCAGATAGAGTAAAGGCAGTCCACAGATGATGACACAGACCCAGGCCAGGTTCTCCCCGGCGGGACAGCCTACTCTGGGAAGAATAAAAGAAGCCAGTAAAAATACACCGCTAA